>CAIZMS010000145.1 GCA_903934155.1 uncultured bacterium
CTGGTCAATCTCTATACGGCCGTTACCGTTACCCATATGTGTCATACGGTTATCGCCAACTACACCAACAAGGTGTCGGTTCTGAAGATGATGAACTTTATTCCCCAGACCAAGATCGACTTCATTGGCAAGTGGAAGTGGTGGCTGGGCGGTACCTTCCTGGTGGTCGTGGCCTCGTGGGGCCTCATGGTGTCCAACGGCATGAAAGACAAATCGAGCGTGTTCGGCGTAGACTTTACAGGGGGCACGCAGATGACCCTGAGTTTCCAGGCCAAACCCGGCATTGATGAAGTGCGCGGCGTCTTGACTCAAGGCGGCATCAAGGATCCCATGATCCAGTTCCAGAAGGGAATGGAGTCGGGTACCGGCGAAATTCTCCTGGTCAAGGTGGCGACCTTGGAGGAAGGGCGGAAAGTGGAGAGCCTTCTGACCAGCCAGATCTCCGCGGCGGGGTTCAAGTTGATGCAGCAGGATGATGTCGGTCCCCAGATTGGCAAGGAGCTGATGAGCCGGGCCATGTGGGCCATGATTCTGGGAATGGTGGCCATGGTGATCTATATCGCCATCCGGTTTGAGTTCGGCTTCGGGTTGGGCGCTGTGGTGGCGACCTTCCATGATGCCGCAATCACCCTCGGGGTCTGTCATCTCCTGGGATTTCCCATCACGATGACCATGATTGCCGCCGTGCTGACGATCATTGGTTACTCGATCAACGACACCATTGTGATCTTTGACCGGATTCGCGAAAATCTACGGCTCTATCAGGGCCGCCAGACCTTTAAGGATCTTTGCAACCTGAGTATCAACCAGACACTGGCCCGTACTCTGTTGACCAACTTCTTCACGCTGATTTCAGTGTTCTTCCTGTTCCTGATGGGGGGGAATGCGCTGCGCGACTTCTCGGTGGCGATGCTGGTGGGGATGATTACCGGCACCTATTCGAGTATCTATATTGCCACACCGGTGACCCTGGCCTGGTACCGCTGGAAAACTCCGGATCTCGGAACCGGCAAATAGGACTCGTGAAACACTGGAAGGTTTCGACCCCCGATGACGGGCCGGCTGAAGAGCTGGCCCGTCAGTCTTTTTTACCCCTTCCCCTGGCCCGTGTGCTGTTTTCCCGGGGCGTGACGACGGCCGCGGAAGCCGACCGTTTCCTCAATCCCCGGCTCAGTGATATGGGCGATCCGTTCCGGTTGCCCGACATGGAAAAGGCGGTCGAACGGATCTGGAAGGCGATTCAGGATGAGTCACCGATTGTGGTCTATGGTGACTATGATGTGGATGGTGTCACCAGCGCCGCCCTGATGAGCCTGGTCCTTACACACCTCGGTGCCCGGGTCACCCGGCATCTTCCAAACCGGATGGAGGAGGGGTATGGATTGGGTGCGGAGGCGGTGGAACGGTTTGTCCGGACTGACCAGCCCGGCTTGATCATCACGACCGATTGTGGAACCGGTTCCCACGAGGCGGTGGCAGTGGCGCGCGCCCTGGGCGTGGATGTCGTGATTACCGATCATCATGAGGTTTCCGATTCTCCCGCGGCGGCGGTAGCCGTGGTGAATCCCAAGCTCGGCTCCGATCCGTCTTCCCGGATTCTGGCCGGGGTCGGAGTGGCCTTTCAGGTCTGCTATGCGGTGTTGAAAAGGGGGCGGGAGCGGCGGCGGAAGGCGACGGCCGATCTGGATCTTCGAAGTCACCTGGATCTGGTCGCGCTGGGAACAATTTCCGACATGGTTCCCATGCTTCATGAAAACCGGATTCTGGTCCGGCATGGTCTGGCGCAATTGAACCGGCGCGAACGGAAAGGCTTGCAAGCCCTGGTCGAGGTGGCCGGTGCCAAGGGCGAGTTGGGGGCGTATCACGTGGGGTTTGTTTTGGGGCCGCGCATCAATGCGGCCGGACGTTTGGGAAATGCCGGGGATGCGCTTGAACTGCTGTTGACCGGGGATGCGGAGCGTGCGGGAAGCCTGGCGCAGAAACTCGACGGAGCCAACCGGGATCGGAAACAGATCGAGAAAGGGATCATGGACGAGGCGATCCGTCGCATTGATGCCGACTTTGATCCCGGGTCCCATTTCGGAATCGTGGTCGGGGATGCGGGCTGGCAGGTGGGGGTGGTGGGGATTGTGGCCTCCCGCCTGGCGAACCGGTACGGTCGCCCAGCCATCGTGGTGGGATTTGATGAGACGGGAACGGGGCGGGGCTCCTGCAGGAGTATCGAGGGGTTTGACCTGCTTTCCGGGTTGAAGCGGTGTTCCGATTATCTGGCACGCTATGGGGGACACGAAATGGCGGCCGGGCTGGAAGTGCAGCGTGAACAGTTTGAGTCCTTCCAGAAGGCGTTTCATGAGGCGTGTGCCGATTTGTTGAAAGGGCGGGACTTGCGAAAGACGCTGGTGATCGACGGGTGGCTGAGCCTGCCGGAACTTCTGGAACCTGCATTTATGGACGGGGTTAACCGGATGGCTCCATTCGGAGAGGGAAACCCGGAGCCGGTCTGGGGTTTGAAGGAAGTTCAGGTCATCGGAACCCCGAAGGTGGTGGGCCAAGCTCATCTTAAGATGCGCGTCGGTGTAGGCGGGGCGTCCTGTGAGGCGATCGGGTTCAACATGGCTGACCGCCTTGAGACATTTCCCCCCGGATCGCTCGATCTGGCCTTCACCCTCCGGGCGAACACCTATCTGGGTCGTACGACTCCGCAACTGCATCTTCAGGATTTCCGGGGCAGTCTGGTGTCGGAAGCCTGATTTTGTATTGAAAACTTCTTCTATCGCCGTGATAGTTTGACCCCTATGCACGCTACAGTGAAATGGCCGGGGTGGATGATGTTGGCGTTGGGTGTGGTCGTCGGCGCGGTGGTCGGTTACACGCTTGCTCCCGCCCGCACTACGGCGTCCAGTCCCTCCGCTATTCCTGTTGTGCCTGATGTGTGTCCGGGCCGGGCGCAGGCGGGCGCGACGGGTCGGCCGGGAAAATCGGCCACGGCTGTGATCCCGCCCGCGACGACTCTTCCGGGGGTTGCCTTCGAGGAGTTTCTGGCGGCCATGGAGGATATGTCGAAGCAGGCCAATCCCTATCATAATCACAGGCAGCAGGCGGATCTCGTCAGATGGGTTGACCAGCTTGATCCCTCTGATCTTCACAAGGCGGTGGAGTGGGTGTTGAAATCCCCGAAGCCCTGGCTTCGCATGATGTTTCTTCAGATCCTGTTCGAGCGGTTAGCCGCTACGGATCCCGAAGGGGCCTTGCGTCAGGCTCAGGCGATTCCGACGCTGAATGAAAGGAGAACTGCCCTGACGGGAGTATTTCAGGCGTGGTCAAGGAAGAATGCCGTCGCGGTGGTGAGGTGGCTTCAGTCGCAACCCAGGGGTCAGGGGTTCGACAAGATGTTGGAGGCGGCGATCCCCGGGCTTTCTGAGAATGCTCCCGAGGCCGCATACCTGCTGCTGCAGAGCATGGCTCCGCAACTTCTTCGTAATTATTCCTGGCAGCTTTTCACCGGTTGGGCCAGAACGGATCCCGTCACCGCGCTTTCCAAAATGATGGGTATGCCTGCGTATCGGAACGGCGGCGGAGTCATGCAGGGGATTATTTCAGAATGGGCTCAACGTGACTTTCCGGCGGCTGAGGCGTGGGCGAATGCCTTGCCCCGGGGAACCGCCCGCGCTGAAGCGATCCGCGGATTGGTGGGCGCTCTGGCGACAAAGGATCCTGCCCGTGCCGCCGCCATGGTTCTGGCTATGCCGGACGTCCAGGAACAGATCAACGCCCTGAGTATGATGATGGGATCGTGGAGCCAGAGTGATCTTGTGGGGGCGATGGCCTGGATGAAACAACTTCCGGAGGGAAATCTCAAGCAGGCGGCGGTCAACCAGATCATGGGATCCTGGGCCACTACCAATCCCCGGGAAGCGGCGGAGTATGCGTTGTCCATGCCTGCCGGGAAAAATCGGAATCATGCATTGTCGAGTCTTGTCGGGAGCTGGGCCTACTCCGATGCCAAGTCGGCGCTGGAATGGATTAAAGGCATGACATCGGGGCGGGAGCAGCAGGTTGTCATTCAGTCCTCGATATACGGTCTTGCCCAGGCGGAGCCAGCCGCGACGGCGGCCCTACTCGATCAACTTCCTACCTCGGCGGCCCGGCGGAATTGCCTCGGGAGTCTCCTGCAGGCCTGGGTGGAGATTGATCCAGGGAAGGCCCTTGAATGGGCAGCGGCATTACCCTCGTCAGCGGATCGTGCCCAGGCCTACCAGCATCTGGCCTATTCCTCATGGGCCCGGAATAGCCCCACTCAGGCGGTGGCCGTATTGATGTCGCTTCCCGCCGGACAGCAACGGAATAGCAGTCTTTCCTCCGTGATCTCCCAATGGGCCTACCAGGATTTTTCCGGTGCGTTGGAGTGGAGTCTCAAGCTGGAGGATGCCAGCCTCCGGAAGCAGACGCTTCAGAACCTGCAGGGACGCTGGATTGAAATAAATCCGCTCGAAGCCGTAAACTTTGTGCGTGAGCAGAAGGAGGGATCTCGTGAGGGGGCCTTGTCCTCGGCGGTAGGCCAGTGGGCGCGGAATGACCCTGTATCGGCCATCACCTGGGCGACTCAACTGTCCGCCCCTGAGATGGAGAAAGTTCTGCCCTCCGCGATCGGGGCGTGGGCAGACAATGATCCGGTAGAGGCGGCCCGGTATGTTTCCCAGTTGCAGCCAGGCAAGATGCAGAACGAGGCGGCGGGTCAGGTTGTGTCCCGATGGGCACAACAGGATCCTGCCCGGGTTGCGAAATGGGTGGATGGGTTTGCCAATGAGGAATTGCGTATTCGTGCCTGCCGGGATGTGGCCAACGCCTGGGTTCAAAATGATCCCGATGCCGTCGGGGCGTGGGTCCGGGAGATGCCGGCCGGAAAGCCGCGCGAGGCGGCGGTTCAGGCGCTGGTTTCATCGCTTCAGTACGCCGACCCCAAGGCGGCCATCCAATGGGCAGAGGCGGTGTCGGATCCAAGCCAGCGGAACCAGATGATGGAGCATGCGGCAAGGCGTTGGCTCGAAAATGATTCCGCGGCGAAAGTCTGGATCGTTAATTCAAGCCTGTCCCAGGAAGCCAAGAACCGCCTGCTACTCCGGGATGGGAAATAACTATCCCGCCTGCTTTACTGATCAGGCACTACAACGCCCCGTCCCGGATCGCGGACAACACAATATTGGCGCAGGCCTCGGCGTCGGAGAGGGCGTCATGGTGGGTGAGGGTCAAGCCCAGATGCTGGCAGACATTCGGCAGCTTGGTTGGTCGGATTCCCCAGGCCTTTCGGGCCAGTTTCACGGTGCAGAGATAAGGCTGAGGCGGCGCGGGAAGAGCCGCGGAGGCACAACACGCCCGCATGACATTGGCGTCAAAACTGGCATTGTGGGCCGCAATGAACCGGGCCCCCTCGAGCAGGGGGATGATGAGCGGCCAAAGCTCCCCGAATGACGGTTCGCGGGCCACCTGCTGCCAGGTAATGCCGTGCAGGTAGCTGAAGGTGAAACTCTGGCGCGGGGTCCGGATCAGCCGGTGCTCGCGGTGGACAATGGTGTGGTTCTCCACCCGGATGAGGGCGATGGAACAGGCGCTGTCCTGCCCGTAGTCCGCGGTCTCAAAGTCAAGCGCCACAAAGCAGTCGGTTTCAAGAGTTAACTTTCCCCGGGTCGCGGATCGCGGCGGCGAGAAGCGGATCATAGTGGGTTTATCCATATTTATGCGTGTTTCGCACCCGATCGGGCGGCGAGGGTTATGTCCAGCGAGGCGGCCAATCCGGTGATGAAAGCCTGAATACTGAAACCCTCGGCATGGGCCCGGATTGTGGTGGGATCCCAGGTTTTTTCCGCGCATTCGGCCACCGCCGCCTGCAGGGCCTCGGGGGTCTGTTGGTCAAAGAAAATTCCTGAGACACCGGCCTTCACGGTTTCCAGGGCGCCGCCCCGGCCATAGGCCACAACCGGTCGGCCGCAGGCCTGGGCCTCCAGGGGGACGATGCCGAAATCTTCCTCACCGGGGAAGACCAGCAACCGGCACCGGCGGTACAAGGCCAGCAGGGCTTCATCGGATTGCCAGCCCAGGAATTCGATATTGGTGCCTGCCACCGCCTGCAACGAGGCATACTCCGTTCCTGTTCCGACAATTTTCAGGTATCGCCCGCTGCGGGTGTAGGTGGCGATGGCGAGGTCGATTTTTTTATAAGGAACCAGCGCCGAGGCGATCAGGTCGAAATCGCCGGGCGGAGCGAAGTCAGGCGTCCACCGGGCGAGATCGACGGGGGGGTAGACTACATCAGCCTCACGGCCGTAGAACCGGGTGATGCGATCCTGGATATGGCGGCTGATTCCGACAAACCGGGAGACACGCGGCGACGCTTGTTTATCCCAGTGCCGCAGCCAGGCCAGCAACGGGCGGGCCAGGGCTTTCTTGAGTGGATTGCCGCCCAGGTACTCATCGTGGAACAGCCAGGCATAGCGCATGGGGGTAAAGCAGTAGCAGAGATGAGGCATTCCGGGGCGGGGTTTCAGGCCTTTGGCGACGCAATGGCTGGTGCTGATGATAATATCGGCCTCCCGGGGAACCCGGAACCGTTCGATGGCACCGGGGAAAAAGGGCAGGAAATTCCGGTAGTGCCGTTCAATTCCCGGAATGGACTGGAGCCACGAGGCGTGGATCGGGTGTTGGTTGATGGTTTCAGAAACCGCTTTCGGGTTGTGGAGCAGGGTGAAAATCGGGGCTCCGGGAAAGGCTTCACACAGCAGTTCCAGAACCCGCTCGCCGCCCCGCATTCCGGTGAGCCAGTCGTGGCAGAGCACGACATTCAGAGTCTTCCAGGAGGCGGGAAATGAATAGTGAGATTTCATAAGGGATCCTTCTGGCCGGCATCCGCCAATTCCTGATACAGGGCGATGGTCTGGCGGGCCGCCTGGGACCAGGTAAACCGGCGGGCCTGCTCGAACCCGAGGGGAATCATCCGGCTCCGGAGGTCGGGTGTGGTCAGCACGCACCGGATGCTGTCCGCCAGAGCGGGCGCGCTGTCGAGCGTGGCGTAGGTAGCCGCCTCGCCGCCGATTTCCCGGAGAACCGGGATGTCGCTGCAAATGACGGGGGTTCCGCAGGCCATAGCTTCGATAACGGGAAATCCGAATCCCTCGTAACGCGACGGCAGGATGACGGCGTCCGCATCCTGATAGGCCTGAACCAGGGTGTGGCTTGCCTGATACCCGACCCAGGATACGGCATCCTTTAAGCCCAGCGCCTCGACCAGGTTTCCGGCCTCAGGGTAACGCGGGTCGTGGGGGCCGATGATTTTGAGCTGGAGAGGGAAGGGGAGTGACTGACGGGCCAACGCGAGGGCCTCGACCAGGACGGTGAGATTCTTGTAGGGATCGCTCCGGCCGACATAGAGTAGGAGACGGGGCCGGGTCGGATCGTCTGTTTTTTTCGCTTGAATTTCCGGGGGATGAAAGGCGGAGGAGACGCCATTGTAGATGACGCGGATGGCGTTCTGTCGCGCCGGAGGGATGTTGAGATGGGAGAGGATATCCGCCCGGGAGGCGTTGCTGACGGCGATGATCCGATCGGCCCGGGCTCCGATTTCCAGCATCAGGCGGCGGTAAATAGGGAACAGCCGTGTTTTCAAGGCGCGCGGGGTGGCGGAAGGAAAGAGCAGGGGAATCAGGTCATGGATGGTGGCGATGCACTTGATTTTTCCCATGCGCGTCCTAGGGAAGGCGGCGAGGGGAATCATATAGTTTGTGGAGTGGTATACATCAATGCCGAGCCGTGCGAGCCGGGAGGGGAGCATCAGCTGGCTGTGCGGAGAGAAAATGCTCCAGGGGACGATATCCGGCCGGAAGTTGGGTTTGTCGCTGAGCTCCGCCTCGCGCCAGGTTCGCTCGGCAAGAGCGCGGTCGGAAAAGATCAGCACATAGGTGTTGCGGTGATCTTCCCGGGCGATATGGCGGATCAGGTCGCGGGTGTGAGCCCCGATTCCTGAGATTTCATTGAAGATCCAGCGTGCATCCAGGGCGATTTTCATGACATCACCTTCCGGTAAACTTCCCAGGTCTTTTGCGCTGTGGACCTCCAGGAGAAGGTGGCGGCGTGGGCGGGGCCCTGGGCACTGAGTCGGTCGCGCCGGGGCCTGTCCGCCAATAGGGAATGGATCGTTGCGGCCCATGACTCCGCCTCAAAACCCGGAAGGGTGACCGCGGAAGTTTCGATCATTTCGGACAGGGAGCCGCCGCCCGAGGATACCACGGGGGTGCCGCAGGCCATGGCCTCCAGAGGGGGGAATCCGAAACCCTCGTAAAAGGAGGTGATGAGGAATAATTCAGCCCCGGCATAAAGGGCGGACAACTGGCCGTCGGGGATAAAGTCGAGGTGCCGGATGCGATCCCGACGGGGTGAATTTTGGATCCGGGTCAGAATGGGTTCCACCTGCCAGCCGGGCATTCCGGCCAGAACCAGATCCCCGTCGAAATGATCGAGCTTCTCAAAGACTTCGATCATGAAGGGAAGATTTTTCCGGGGCTCCAGGGTGCCGACGGTGAGCAGGTAGGGGCGATCCAGCTTCAGGCGACGGCGCAGGGTGGCAATTTCATCGGCGGGCGGACGGGTAAACACGGGTGAGATTCCCAAGGGGATGGCAAAGACGCGATCCGGGGCGACCCCCAGGGTTTCTTCGATCTCTTTCTTGCTGAATTTCGAGACGGTGATAATGGCATCGGCGCGGCGGGCCGTGTCGTGAATGACGGCCGACAGATAATGAAGATTTTTTGCTTCTGCGAATTCCGGGTGGCGGACGAAACTCATGTCGTGGATGGTGACGACTGATTTTCCGCAGGAGAGGGGTGGAATGATGAAATTGGGGAAGTGGTAGAGATCGGCTTTCCCCGCGAACCAATTGAAGGGAGGAGCCTGAACACGCTTCCAGGCCTGTTGCGCGAGGGTGCCCGGAATCCAGCGAACCGGGTGCGGGGTGGCGCCGGGACAGGCGAAGTCCAATCCGCGCCGGTGGAAGTCGAAATAGAACAGGCTCAGGTTGTCGCCAGTCGACTTGCTGATGCCGAGGTGTTCCACAAGTTGCCTTGTATAACGCCCGACGCCCGCACGTTGTGCCACGGCTGACTGGATATCCACACAGATTCTCATTGCTTTCGATCCTGAATCCCTTAGAAATGGTGGCCATTGTATGGCGGGGGCGAAAAACGACAAGCCTGATTTAAGGGAAAGATTATGACACCCGGATTGTATGTGGTGGGGACGCCGATTGGAAACCTGGACGATTTGTCGCCCCGGGCCATTGAGACCTTGAGGGGCGTGAATGCGATTCTCACGGAAGATACCCGGCGGACCCGGATCCTGTTGGATCGTTTTGGCCTCAAGACGCCAACCCTGAGCTGCCATAAGTTTAATGAGGCGTCCCGGGTGGATGGGATTCTGGACCGGTTGCGCCGGGGTGACTCGTTGGCCCTGGTGAGTGATGCGGGGATGCCGGGTGTATCGGATCCCGGGTCCCGGGTGGTGGCGGCTTGTCGCAAGGCTAGGATTCCGGTGATCTGCATTCCGGGGCCGTCTTCCGTGACGACGGCGATTGCCCTGAGCGGGTTTAATGGCGCGGGATTTGTTTTTGCCGGTTTCACTCCCCGGAAGAGCGGCGCCCTGCGCAAGTTCCTTCAGCAGTTTTCAGATTGCCCGGCCCCCATTGTGATTTTTGAATCGCCGTACCGACTGGTGAAGGTTTTGGACGAGATTGAGTCCTGCCTGGGGACACGGGAGCTTTTCCTGGGGCGGGAGCTGACCAAAAAGTTTGAGGAGACCGTTTGGGGTACCCCGGCGGAGATCCGGCAGGCGTTTCAGGGACGGACGGTGAAGGGGGAAATCGTCATGGTCATAGCCCCAGCCGCCCGTTGACAGCCGTGGCGCGGGGTGCTAGTTTGACGCCAATTGGAATGGGTTTTCTATGGATATGTCGGTTGATACAGTAGAAGTCGCGATTCGGGATCAGGAGGCCTTCATACGGATTCACGGTCGTGCCACCTTCAAGATCGGTCCTTCCCTGAAACAATTCGGGGTCATGGCGGTGGAGCGGGGGTGCAGGCGGTTTATCGTGGAGATGAAAAATTGCGTGGGGATGGATAGCACCTTCATGGGGATTCTGGCCGGACTGGCTACGACCTTGAAAAAGACAGAGGGTGATGTCGTGTTGCGTAACCTGAGCGAGAAGAATCTTTTCCTGGTCAAAATGTTGGGATTGAGCCATCTGATCACGATTGACAATTCGGCGCAATCCGTGATCGCCATGCCGACCTCGGGGCATGTTCTCACGCATTCCCCCAGCGATAAAAAGCAGATGACCGAGACCATGATCGCCGCCCATGAAACTCTGGTTGAAGCGGCTCCGGACAACATTATCAAATTCAAGGATGTGCTGGCGTATTTGAAGGAGGACCTGAACCGGACAAACGCGCAGCAGTCGGGCGTTCCGGTTTTTCCGAGATAGTCTCCGTCGGGTTTTTATGTCCGCTTTTTTTGCCATCCCCCCCCCTGAGTGAAGGCTGTGATTGGCGTAAACAATATTCAAGATGATGTGAGGATGGGCTTGTGACGGCAAAACGAGATTATTACGAAGTTCTGGGAATCACGAAGGCGGCCACGCCTGAGGAAGTGAAGAAGGCCTACCGGCGCATGGCTATGCAGTATCATCCCGACCGTAACCAGGGGGATAAGGCAGCTGAGGCCAAGTTCAAGGAAGTCAGCGAAGCCTACGAAGTACTCAGCGATGCCGAGAAGCGGCGTGTCTACGACCAGTACGGGCATGAGGGAATGAAGTCGGCCTTTGGTCCCGGCGGGTTTGATTTCTCACGTGATTTTACCCATGTTTCCGATTTGCAGGATTTGTTCGGAAGTCTTTTTGGGGATGGCGGGGGAGTGTTTGAGGATATTTTTGGCGGGGGACGCCGGACCTCTCGCACGGGGCCGCAGCAGGGAGCTGATCTCCGGTTCGATCTGGAGATTGAATTTGAAGAGGCCATTTTCGGCGTTCAGCGTGAGATTACCCTGCCGGTGACGGAGCAATGTGCCGCCTGTAGTGGCATGGGGAGCGAGCCTGGCAGCACCGAGGAAACCTGCCGGCATTGCGGAGGCCGTGGCGCCGTGATTTCGGCCAGTGGATTTTTCCAGGTGCGCCAGACCTGCCCGGTCTGCGGAGGCAGCGGAAAAATGATCACCAAGCCTTGCCGGGAATGCAAGGGAGCGGGCCGCCAGAAGACGCGCAAGCGCCTGACACTGCGCATTCCTGCGGGAGTGGAGAGCGGCTCGCGTCTTCGTCTGGCGGGGCGTGGCGAGGGCGGGGTTCGCGGCGGGCCGGCCGGCGACCTGTATGTGATTTTGCATGTCCGGCCGCATGATCTTTTCCAGCGCGAAGGCGATGAGCTGATTTGTGAAATTCCCATTCCCATGCACATTGCGGCGATGGGCGGCGAGGTCAGTGTTCCTGCGCTTGACGGGTTTTCAACCCTCAAGGTGGAGCCGGGTGCCGAAACGGGACGGGTATTCCGGATGCGCGGGAAAGGGGCTCCCCGCGTGGATGGACGCGGGAATGGCGATATGCATGTCCGGGTGCTGGTCGAGGTGCCTGTCCGGCTGAATTCGAAGCAGAAAAAAGCCCTCAAGGATTTCAGCGATGCCTGCGAGCCTGATAATTATCCGCTCGGGCAGAAAATCCGGGATCGGGCGGATGCGTTTTTCAAGGCCAAACAAGACCTGATCAAGGCACGGGCAGACGCATGACCCCGCGTTGTTTTGTGGATCCCTCCGAGTGGCAGAACCCGGTTGTGTGGCTCAGCCATGACGACTCCCACCACTTGACCGATGTCCTTCGGGTCGGAGTGGGGGATCCCGTGGTGGTCTCCAATGGACAGGGCGGCTCCGCAGAGGGTGTCATCGGCGAGGTCACTGACCGGGGCGTCTCGGTTCGGATTTTTGACCGCCAGTACCAATCGGGTGACGGGGTTCTCATCACCCTGATCCAGGCGGTTCCCAAGGCCCAGAAAATGGACTGGATCATCCAGAAGGCGACGGAAATCGGGGTGTGGTCCATTCTGCCGGTGATGACCGATCGCGGGGTCGTGAAACTGGAGGAGGAACGGGCCGACAAACGGACGAGCCGATGGCAGCGGATTGCGGTGGAGGCGGCCCGGCAATGCCGGACGGCCTGGATCCCGAAGGTTGAGCCGGTGGCGCCGCTGGGGGAGGTTCTGTCCCGCACACTCCCGCTGGATATTCTGCTGATCGGGTCGCTGGAGCCGGATGCCAGTTCCCTCAAGACCTGTCTCGCCGGGGTGCGGAAACAGGGGCTGAAATCCATGGGGTTGATGATCGGTCCCGAGGGTGATTTTTCGCCACGCGAGTTTGAGCTGGCCCGCAAGGCGGGCGCGGTCCCGGTGAGTTACGGGTCCCGGGTGTTGCGGGTTGAAACCGCATCCCTTTACGGATTATGTGTGTTACAGTATGAACTCAACACCCTCGCCTGAGCGGGCGTGTTTTAAAGGATGAGTGACCATGTATAACAGCGAAGAGACAAAAGCCTTTCAACGGCAGTTGGCGGAGGCCTTGGCGTATAAGACACCCCGCGGGCCCGCCCGTCGGCTGGGTCCGCTGGAATGGGTTCGTGCGCTGTGCTTCCATGTCCGGCTTGTGTGGGTGTATGTGGTGGCTCGGAAAATCATCCGCAAGGGGAACTTTGACCTGACCGCTTATGCGAATCGTTCCTGGAAGTCCTTGTCCGTGACCGAAGCTTGCGGGGGGCGCGTTGAAGTTTCCGGTCTCGCTCATCTGGCGGCGACTCCCGGGCCGGTGGTGATTATCGGGAACCATATGAGCTCACTGGAAACCGTAGCGCTCCCGGTTTTGATCATGCCCTTCAAGGATGTGGCCTTTGTGGTGAAGGAAAGCCTGAGAACCCATTTTATTTTCGGCCCGATCATGCGGGCCGTGAAGCACATCGCGGTGGGCCGGAGTAATCCCCGGGAAGACTTGAAACTCGTCCTGACCCGTGGGGAAGAACTGATCCGGCAAGGTGTTTCGGTGGTCATTTTCCCGCAGGCAACCCGGGCGGTGGAATTTGACATTGAAGGATTCAATACGCTGGGCGTCAAGTTGGCGGCCCGGGCAGGGGTCCCGGTGATTCCCCTGGCGTTGAAGACGGATTTCATGGCCAATGGGGTCTGGATCAAAGACATGGGATTTGTTCACCCCGAGCGAACCATACATTTCGCATTCGGCGCCCCGCTCAAGGTCGCGGCCAATGGCCGGGAGGAGCATGCTGCCGTTGTCAAATTTATTGCCGCCCATATCCTGGAGTGGGGTGGAACGGTCAAGGGAGAGGTGCCGTCATGATTCCGGATCTTCAGATGAGCGTGTTGTGCGACGATGTCCGGCAGGAGCGGTCCGGAAAGTTCATTCTCATCGGGCTTTTTGATGTGATTGGAATGCCTCAGTTCCCGGCCCTCTTTCCCCGCGTCTGCATTGTCAACCGCTGGTGCAGCGGGCAGGGCGTTTTTAAGGAAAAGACCCGGATTGTGGGGCCGGACAACGGGGTTGTGATTGCGGAAGGGCAGGGCATTCCCGTCCAGTTGCAGGGCACCGAATCCACCGTGACGAATGTGGAGTTCTTCATGAACCTGAAGTTCGACAAGGAGGGGGTCTATTGGATTGAGGTGCTGTTGGATGACGACCTCAAGTTGCGATACCCATTGCGCGTTGACCGGGTTCAGCCGCCCTCCCTGCCGCCGGGCGGCGCCATGCCGGCGTGACCGGTTGGAAAAGCTGATTTGTGAAAGCCGATTTTATGTCTGACCTGGAAAGTGTGGATAAGCCGGTGAGCCGTCGAAACAATGCCTGGTTGGAGCTTGATTTTGACGTGCTATGCCGCAATGTTGGCGCCATGAGGGCAGTGCTCAAGCCGTCCACGGAAATCATTCTGGTGGTGAAGGCCAATGCCTATGGACATGGTTTGACCGAGGTGGCCTCGAAAGCCTTTGGGTGCGGAGTACGCTGGTTCCTGGTGGCCCGGATGGATGAGGCGCTTGCGCTCCGGACTGAACTTCCGGACGCCACGATTCTGCTACTGGGGGCCGTCTGGGCTCAGGATATTCCCGTGATTCTTGATCGGCGGATTATTCCCGTCATT
This sequence comes from uncultured bacterium, assembly GCA_903934155.1. Classification (GTDB taxonomy): domain Bacteria; phylum Verrucomicrobiota; class Kiritimatiellia; order CAIKKV01; family CAITUY01; genus JAABPW01. The sequence goes on from CAIZMS010000145.1 coordinate 14,213, forward strand.
GTGTGTGAAGATCAGGCGAAAGACCTGGCCGCCTCCGCCCTGAAGGCGGGGGTGACGGTTCCCTGCCATGTCAAAATTGATACCGGCATGGGCCGGTTTGGCCTTCCCTGGGAGCACGCTGCGGAGATTCTGGAGGGGCTGCAGCGTGCGGGTGGCTTCGAGATTCGGGGAATCAGTATGCACTTTTCGTCTGCCGGCAAAGCGGGCGATGCCTTTGTGGGAGTTCAGGCGGAACGGTTTCAAAAAGTGGTAGCCGGATGCCGGGAACGCGGGATGGAGGGGCTTTTCAAGCATGTCGCCAACAGTGCGGCCTTTGTGGGGCATCCGGAATGGGATATGGATGGAGTCAGGGTGGGAATTCTGGCCTACGGTTACGGGGGCGGTCGGAGCGACTCGAGGGTGCATACCCTTCCATTCCTGCAATGGAAGACCCGCGTTTTACAGGTGAGGAAGGTGCCTGCTGGATTCCCCGTCGGCTACCTGAGTACCTATGTGACGCCTGAGCCGACCTGGTTGGCCACGATTGACGTGGGGTATTCGGATGGGTTGTCACGGCTGATGAGCAATAAGGGGTATGTTCTGATCGGGGGGCGTCGCGCCAAGGTGGTCGGCCGGGTGACCATGAACTTCACCACCGTGGATGTTGGTGACCAGGGAGGCGTTCGGGTGGGGGATGAGGTAGTTTTGATCGGGACCCAGGGGGCTGAGACCCTTTGGGCGGATGAGCTTGCCCGCTGGTGCCAGACGATTCCGTACGAGATTCTGACGAGCATCCGGAGTGAACCCCGCGCCCGTTCGTGCTAGCGCGGGTCAGGGTTGGAGGCGGGTCGTGAGAAAGGCCTTGAACTCATGATGGAATTGGCCGTTGGTGGCCATGACCATCAGGCGATGGGGCGCGGGTTCGGCGAGGGTTTCCGTGATTCCTCCGGCCATTTCGACAATCAGTCCGGCGGCGGCAACATCCCAGGTGTAAATTCCGGCCTCGAAATATCCGTCACACTGGCCATTCGCCACCCGGCATAGATCCAGAGCTGCGGCACCCATGACGCGGGCCTTCTGGACATGATCGGCGATATCCCTGAACAAGGCCAGGCGAGGCATTTGAGTGGTGTGTTTCTGGTCGAGCCCGGTGAGTACCATGGCTTCCTTCATGGTCTTGACGCCGGACACGGAAATCGGGTTCCCGTTGCAACAGGCGGGGCCCCCTCGGAATGCGGTGAAGAGTTCCTGGGTCGAGGGCGCGAACACAGCGCCTGCGACGGTCTTTCCCTTATGGTTGACGGCAATCGAGCAGCACCACCAGGGCAGGCCGTGGGTGAAGTTCACTGTTCCGTCAATGGGGTCAATAATCCAGGTGTAGGGAGAGTGGTGGGGGTTGTCCGCCGGCTGTCCCTTGTCGGCGCTCTCCTCAGCCAGGATGGCATGCTGGGGAAAATCCGACCGGACGATGCCCCAGGCAATTTCCTGGCATTCCAGGTCGAGCTTGAGTTTCACATCATGGGCGGATACCAGAACGGTTTCGGATTTCCGGTGACGGTTGGCGAGGGCGTGGTTTCCGGCGTTTGTGGCGGCCTTGATTGCGGTTTCCAGAAGGAGGGCAGGGGAGATTTCGGGGGAAGGGTTCATCATTTCACCGGGATATGGATCTTGCGCGTTCCCGCCTGCATTTCCTTGCTCTGCTCATATTCGGCGAACTTCATGGAGACGGTCCGGGAGATGCCGCTTTCCTGCATGGTGACGCCGTAGATGACATTGGCGGCAGCGATGGTGCGCCGGTTATGAGTGATGACGATGAATTGGGACTGCTTCAGGAAGTCGCTGAGCACATTCACGAACCGTCCGATGTTGGATTCATCGAGCGCGGCGTCCAGTTCGTCAAGAAGACAGAAGGGGCTCGGCTTGATCATATAAATGGAGAACAGCAGGGCCACGGCCGTCATGGTGCGCTCGCCGCCGGAGAGGAGGGAGACGCTCTGCAGCCGTTTCCCAGGGGGGCGGGCAATGATGTCAATTCCGCTTTCCAGGACATCGTCTTCAGTCACCATGACCAGTTTGGCCGAGCCCCCGTTGAACAGCCGCTCGTACATGAGTTGGAAATTTTCATTGATCTTGGCGAAGGTGACGCTGAATAGTTCGGAGGTCGTGAGATTGATTTTCTTGATCATCTCCATGAGCTGATCCTTGGCGTTGACCAGATCCTGCTGCTGGCTGGTCAGGAAGGCGTAACGCTCTTCGAGCTCCTGGTATTCCTCGATGGCGATCAGATTGACGGGGCCCATGGCCTCAATCTTGGTGCGCACCTCGGCAATGACCTTCTCATAATCGGGCGCGGTTTCCGCAGGGGCACCCTCCTCCTGTTCCGGAGCGGGGGTTTTTAGGGCCTCTTCCGGGGTGATTCCCCATTCCGAGACCAGGCGGTCGACCATGTTCTGGCGTCGCATCCTGTGCTCGGCGTTGTTGACCTCCAGTTTGGAGCGTTGATCCCGGATTTCGTCCATCAGTTCCCGCTTCGCGGCGAGATCGGATTCCAAGATCGTCAATTCCTTGACCTTGTCGGTTCGCTGGCGCTTAAGGAGTTCAAGTTTTTCGGCGAGTGTGGCGGCATTGGCCTGAAGGGTGGAGAGCTGACCTTCCGCTTCGGCGGTGGCGTGGGTGAGCTGTTCGATGGTTTTCCCATATTGAACCAGGCCCTCGGAGCGAGACTTCACGACGGCATCCAGTTCCGCCAGGCGGTGTTTGATGGGATCCATCTGGGATTCCATATGTTCGGCCTTCTGCCGGGCCTCCGAGAAGCGGAGACGAGCCTCGGTTGAGGCGGCCTGAAGCGAGGCGCGCAACCCTTCCATCTCCTGCAGGGAGTGGGTGAGGGATTCCAGCCGATTCAGTGCCTCGGCCTGCCGGGCGCGTCCGTCCCCGATTTGCTGGCTGAGCCCCTGCCGCTCGTCGTCGTTGCCAACCTGCTCGCGCAGTTTATCGAGCTCGAAGGTCATGACCTGGAGTTTTTGCTTGGCTTGGCGGGCGTCGTTGGACACCACCTGGTATTCCCCTTCCTTCAGGGCCGCTGAGCGGCGCTGTTCGGCGAGGAGGGTGGTGGCTTCCGTGATGGCCCGGTTCAGGTCATTCAGTTCAGACGCCAGAGTGGCGACGGCGCTGTTCCGGCGCGTCAGGCCCTGGTCAATCCCGTCAAGGCCTTCGTGAAGATCGGAGAGCTGGTGGCGCCGGGTCAGCGGGTTGCTGGCGCGGGTGTCGGTGCTCCAGTATTCAAAGGCGCCGTTGGCCCGGGCCACGATGCCGTCCAGCGTCACGATGGCGGCCCCGTCCGGCACGGTGGCGGGAATTTGGTCGGCGGAACCGACGACAAACACGTTGGCGAGGAACCGCTCGACGGCCGGCTTGGCAAAGGTGGTGCAGGTGATCAGGTCAAAGAGACGGCGCGCACCGGCGGGCGGCGCCACGGCGGCGAGGGCGGGGGCGTCGATGGCGGCGGCCAGCAACCGGGCGGCACCGGCCTTGCGTGATTGGAGTTCCTTCAGGATGGCGAGGGCATTGGGCACATCGGCGATGACGATGGCATCCAGCCAGGCGCGGAGAACGGATTCCAGAGCGGTCCGGTATTCGGGATCCGTCTGGATATGGCTGGCCAGCGCGCCCAGAACGGTCCGGACATTGAGGCCGAGCGGATTGTTGCCATCCATGACCAGACGGGCGCCTTCCGGGAAATCCTTGGCGGATTGTTCATCGGCCTCGAGGATCTCGATCTGGGCTTTTCGCACGGCCAGTTGGGCCTGGAGTTCGCCGCATTCCTTGCGGAGTCCCTCGATCTCGAGCGTTTTTTCATGGCGGCGAGACTGGAGTTCCTCGAGGCGGGCCTCGCGGCGTTCCAATTCCTGCTGGAGGGATCCCAGGTGGTCGGCAATCTGGCCGAGCTGGGTTTCCGTCTCCGTTGCGCCCCGGGCGATCTGCGCATGCTCGGCGGCCATGCGTTCGCGTTGGACGATGACGGCCTGCTGGCGGGCCTCGAGCTGGCTGAGCTGGTTCTGGAGCTGGGCCAGGGTGTGGTCGAGTGCCATCGCGCCGGAACGCAGGGTCTGGATTTCCTTGCGGGCATTTTCCGTCCGGGTTTCGTGGGCCGTCAGCTCCGAGTTCTTCAGGGTCCATTCCTTCTCGGACTCATCCCGTTCGGCCTCGGTTTTAACCAGGCCGTCCTTGAGTTCAGCGAGGGTTTTACGCTGCTGCTCGGCCTGGGTCGCCGCGAGGACGCTGTCGCGGCGGTCGCGTTCGGCGAGATTGCGGAGTTCTTCGATTCGGTCACGGTTGATGCGGATCAGGTCGTGGTTGTGTTCCAGACGCGTCTGGGCGGTGGCGCGATCCTCGGTGGTTTCCCCGATGGTGTGCTCGATTTCGACGATGGCGTTTCGCGATTCAGCGCCCTTGGCCTCGCCCTGCTGGAGGCCGGTGTGCAATTCGGTGATTTTCAGGCCAAGCCCGGCGATGGTGTCCTCGAGAAGTTTCAGGTCGCCATCCATCTTTTCCAGTTTTCGGGCGGTCCAATAGACATCGAACTTGCGCAATTCGTCCCGCAGTTCCTTGTAGCGGCGGGCCTTTCCGGCCTGTCGCTGGAGGGAGCCGATCTGGCGTTTGACTTCGCGAACCACGTCGTCGAGGCGGAGCAGGTTGGCCTCGGTCTGGTCCAGTTTGCGGAGCGCTTCCTTTTTGTCGGCCTTGAACCGGGTGATCCCGCTGGCTTCCTCGAAGATTTCGCGGCGGTCTTCCGGGCGGGAGCTCAGGACCTGGTCAATCCGGCCCTGCTCCATGAGGGAGTAGGAGGAGGTGCCGATACCGGTGTCCATAAACAGCCGCTGGATATCCTTGAGGCGGCAGGCGGTTTTGTTGAGGAAATACTGGCCCTCGCCCGAGCGGAAGACGCGGCGGGTGACGGTGACCTCGTTGTAATCCGTGCCGAGCGTGGCCTCGCAGTCGGTGAAGGTGATGCTGACCTCCGCCATGCCCACGGGCTTGCGGCTGTCGGTTCCGTTGAAGATAACGTCCTCCATCTTGCTGCCGCGGAGGGCCTTGGCGCTGGTTTCGCCCAGTACCCATCGGACGGCGTCGGAGACGTTGCTTTTGCCGCAGCCGTTGGGTCCGACGATGGAGGTCATGCCGGGCTCAAAGGACAACGTGGTGGGATTGGCGAAACTCTTGAATCCCACCATATGAAGTGATTTCAAATACACGGCATTACTCCTGCTCTGGGGGCTGTTTTGTTCCCCGGAAAATGAGGCGGAAAGGTAGCATGAGGGCGGGAGGGCTTCAATCAGAAATCCCGGGGTGTGGCCGTACGGCCTTTTTCCGGAAAGATGCCGGGGAAACGCCAGTTTTCTTTTTGAAGAATTGGGAGAAGTAATACACAGACGCAAAGCCAAGGGTTTCGGCAACTTGTCCCACCGGAAGCGTGGAGTGGGCCAGCAGGGTCTTGGCGCGGTGGAGCCGGTGCTCCAGTTGGAAGTGACGGGGGGAGAACCCGGTTCCGGCCTTGAATAGCCGCCTGAATGAGGTGTAGCTCATGCCCAGCGTCCGGGCCAGTCTCTTCAAGTCCACATTGGCTCCAGCATCCTCCAGCAGGGCGGCTTTGGCTTGTGAAAGGGCGGCGGCATCCAGGGGAGCTCCCAGCCGACGGGCATCCGTGAGCGTGGCGATGCGACAGAGAATCCGCAGGGCTTCCGCACTCAGGAGCAGTTCCATTCGGAATGGCTCGCTTTGTGCCAGCTCAACCAGTCGCGTAAAGGCGAGAATTAATTCCTCGTCCAATCCCACTGTCAATACCGGTTGCGCAGGGTCTAAGCCCGCCAATTCAAAAAAGTGATCCGCCTGAATCCCTTCAAAATCGATCCAGTATTCGTGCCAGCCCGTTGCCGGATCCGGCTTGTACCGGTGCCACTGGCCGGGAAACAGCACAAATACCTGTCCGGCTTCGACCGGCTGCGTTTTGCCGCCCGCTGACTCGAAAATACCCCGTCCCTGGGTGATATAGATAAAGGAGGGGGAGTTCAAAACGCGCCCGGATTGCCATGTGAAATGATGATGCGAGGGATGTCGCGCGGGAGGATAATCCCCGCCGGGAACGGTGAGGGAATGACCCGCATTGGTGACGGCCAGTCCCCAGTCCTGCATCGCCTCGTTGACGGGCATATAGCGAAAAAAAGACCGACTGGTTTCATGAGGCAGTTGCCTTGTCATAAACCCCACAATACAAAAGCGTGCCATTCCTGGCAATCAAACAATGGTCATAAAACGCAAATAATTGGACATTCCTTCCATTGGCAGGTCTATCCGGAGCGCGTATCCTAGCGACACTATTAGGAGGTCCTATGAATTCAAAAAATATCGGAAAAATGTATGGCCTGGCGAAGGCTCGCTATGCGGAACTGGGAATCAATACCGACCGGGCGATCCGCCAGGCCCTGGCCATTCCGGTCTCGATGCACTGTTGGCAGGCGGATGATGTGGGGGGATTCGAGGTCAAGGAAGGTTCCGTGAACGGCGGAGGCATCATGGCCACCGGCAATCAGGGCGGGCGGGCCCGAACTCCTGACGAGGCGCGCGCCGATTATGAGCTGGTACTTAAACTGGTTCCCGGCGTGATGCGCCTGAATATCCATGCCTGCTATGCGGAGACGGCCGGCAAGAGTGTGGATCGCGATAAGCTCGAGCCCCGGCATTTCGCCAACTGGATGAAATGGGCCAAGAAGAATGGGCTCGGCCTTGATTTCAATCCCACCTTCTTCGCCCATCCCAAGGCGAATGATGGCTATACGCTCTCTCATCCGGATCCCAAAATTCGCGCCTTCTGGGTGCGTCATGCCAAGGCCTGCCGCAAAATCGCCGCCGCCATGGCCCGTTCCCAGGGATCACCCTGCTCGGTCAATCATTGGATCCCGGACGGCTCCAAAGATTATCCGGCTGACCGGTGGAGCCCCCGTGCAAACCTCACTCAATCGCTGGACGAAATTTTCAATGATCCGGGTGTGAGTCGTGCGCAGTGCGTGGATTATGTGGAGAGCAAGCTGTTCGGCATTGGCAGCGAGGAGTATGTGGTGGGCTCCGCCGAGTTCTACAGCAGTTATGCCCTGAGCCGTGGGGTCGGGCTCTGCCTGGACATGGGGCACTACCATCCCACGGAAACCATTCATGACAAGGTGTCGAGTTTCCTTCAGTTCCATCCGCGCTTGCTGATTCATGTCAGCCGCCCGATGCGTTGGGATAGCGATCACGTGGTGTTGTTCGGGGATGACCTGAGTCACCTTTTCCTGGAAATTGCGCGGGGCAGGGCGTGGGACAAGGTGGCTATTGCTACCGATTTCTTTGACGCCAGCATCAATCGAATTGCGGCTTATGTCATCGGATTGCGCGCCACGCGCAAGGCGATCCTCTACTCCCTGCTGGATCCCTCCGCCCGTCTGGCGAAGGAGGAACGGAAGGGGAACAACGCCTTCCGCCTGGGTCTGATGGAAGAGATGAAGACCATGCCCTTCGGCGCGGTCTGGGATCAGCTTTGCCTGAACCGGGATGTCCCGCTCGGGGCGGACTGGCTGGATGGGGTCGGACGATATGAGGAAGACGTTCTTTCAAAGCGATGTTAATCTGTAAACGGATGGAATAAGGGAAGGGAGTCTTGACGATGATGGCGAATCCTTTTTTAGGCGTGTTCTTTCACTGGCTGGGCGGACTTGCATCGGGCAGTTTTTATGTTCCCTACCGCGGCGTGCGGAAGTGGGCGTGGGAAGTTTACTGGCTTGTCGGCGGTGTCTTCTCATGGATCGTGTGCCCGTGGCTGCTGGCGTCCCTGATGACCAACGACCTTCTGGGTGTGCTCGCGAAACAGTCGCTGAGCACCCTGTGGTGGACGTATTTCTTTGGCATGATGTGGGGTGTCGGCGGCCTCACCTTCGGTCTGACGATGCGGTATCTCGGCATGTCGCTGGGAATGGGCGTGGCGTTGGGCTACTGTGCGGCGTTCGGGACGTTGTTGCCTCCCTTTTTCAAGGCGTTTATTCCCTCCATTCCCGTTCCTGAAACTCTTGCCCAGATTGCCTCGACGACTCCCGGGGTCATCACGCTGGCGGGTGTGGCCGTCTGTTTGATGGGAATCGCGATTGCCGCCCTGGCCGGGTTGACCAAG
>CAIZMS010000146.1 GCA_903934155.1 uncultured bacterium
ACCCCTCGTTGTGCTCGCCCAGGACCCCGGTCTCTTCCATTGACAAGTTCCAACGCTCGCCGTTCTTCCACAAAATCAGCACCTCAGCCCACAGCTGCTGCATGTCAAGCTCTGAACCAAATAGTTCTAAGTTGAACTTAACGACGGGTATCGTCCAGAAGCGCCTGTTCCCGGTCGATCTTGACGCCTTCCTTCGCCTCAACGGCCTGGTGCAACCCGTCGCTCCATCGACGCCCGGGAAGAATTCGCCCGGTGTACTCATCCACGATAAGCACCTGATTCTCCTGCACCACATACTGAACATCCTTTTCATAGATGCAGCAGGCCTTGATGAGCTGATCCACATTGTGGATGCGTTCGCTGCGCAGGGAAATCTTTTCCTGGTATTCGAGTCGCCGCTTGGCCCGCTCGGCCTCGGTCAGGGAGGTATCGCCATCGAGATCGGACATGACGGAAACAAGATCAGGCAGGACATACGCCTCGGGATCGGCGGGACTCATCTCCTCGCAGCCCTTTTCGGTCAGGGTGGCATCATGACCCTTCTCGTCAATGTTGAAGAATAGCTCCTCGCGCAATTCACGAGCCTGCTCCTTGTACATATCGGTCAGCATCATGCCCTCGACCTTCTCAAGAAGCCGCCGGACGGCCGGCTCCTCCAGGAGATGCATCAACTGCTTGTGCTTGGGCATGCCATGATGGACCTGGTAAAGCTTCTGCATGGCCAGGTCATCTTTCTTTTCCTCAATCGCCGTGCGCGCCTCGACAAGCAGGCGATTGCACAATTCGGACTGGCGGCGAACAAGCCGCTCCACCCGGGGTTTGAGATCCAGATACTGGTTGGAGGAAACCGGAGCGGGCCCGGAAATAATGAGCGGGGTCCGCGCCTCGTCGATCAGAATGCTGTCAATTTCGTCAATTAGTGCAAAATAATGACCCCGTTGAACTTGGTCCTCGGGGCGCCAGGCCATGCCGTTATCACGAAGATAATCGAACCCGAATTCGCTGTTGGTCCCATAGGTAATGTCCTTGGCGTACTCGGCGCGGCGCTCCTCGGAATTCATGGTGTTCTGGATACATCCCACCGAAAGTCCAAGATACTGGAACACTTGCCCCATCCACTGTGAATCGCGGCGGGCCAGATAATCGTTTACCGTGACCAGATGAATGTTGTTGCCGGTCAGGGCATTCAGGTAAAGCGGCAGGGTTGCCACCAAGGTTTTGCCTTCGCCGGTTGCCATTTCCGCGATTTTCCCCTGGTGAAGCGCGATTCCGCCCATCAACTGGGTGTCAAAAGGCACCATATTCCAGGTCAGTTCATGGCCACAAACATCGAACCGAGTTCCCTCCATGCGCCGACAGGCATTCTTGATCACGGCAAAGGCTTCGCACAGAATGTCGTCCAGGGTCTCACCCTTGACCAGACGATCCTTGAATTCCTGCGTCTTGGCCTTCAGTTGAGCTTCTGCGAGAGATTGGTACTGCGATTCAAGCTCATTGATCCGAAGAACCAGCGGTTGCATTTTTTTGACATCGCGCTGATTTTTCGTTCCGATAATTTTTCTTAACAACCACTGCATACGATTAATTCCTCATCTGGCCACAACCCCATGTCCATGGCCCTTGCGGACCAAATTCAAACAGCCGGATAATGTAGGCCATTGCCGCCGTTATTGCCAGTCAGAATACGATGTGTTACCCTTTCTCGCTAAACATGACGCCAAATCGAAAGCATTCCGAGATGACGAACCTGGAGACAGTTTTAGAACCTATCCCGGAGTCCGAGCCTCTTTCCGTCGATCCCGACATGACCACCTTGGCATCCCATTACCAGGCCATTATCCGGGATCGGACGATCCGCCAACCCATCCCCTATCTTTTCTCACGGGAGCTCGGGAAAGGCCGACAGGGAATCGTTTTTCTGGCCACCCGACAGGGGGGACGCGGCAGCCTGACGCGACATGCAGTCAAATTGCACGATCCCACCATTTATTCTTCCGTTGAAAAATACTGGACAGACATGGGACGACTGGCACGTCAGGTTTCAAAACTTCAGCCCGTCCAGAGCGACAACCTGGTGACCCGCGAATCCTACGACGAGGCCAACGGGATCGGATATCTTCAGATGGCGGCTATTGACGGTATCGATCTTCAGTTCCTCCTGGGTGGATCGCATCTGGCCATTGCCCGAAGCCAGTCCACGGATGAGGAATGGGACCATTTCATGACCACCCTTTTCCGTATGGAGGGTTCCCGCTTCATGCTGCAGCCAGGCGTGGCCCTCTACATTCTTCGCAAGATCCTGCTCGGCCTGATGGTGCTTCATAAAGCGGATTACCTGCACGCCGACATCAAGCC
>CAIZMS010000147.1 GCA_903934155.1 uncultured bacterium
CATCGCAACGTTCACCGGGCACGGATTGACGTTATCCACCGTTGCATGACATCGCAAAGACCCATCTGACTCCTGAGCCGTCTCCGAAAGCGCGCATTCCCGGCCATCCACCCAAACCCTAGTCACGCCACGCGCAAGAAAGTTAAGCTCCCGTAAGCCGGGTGGCGCAAGGAAACGGAACCAGATTGCCCGCCGTTCCGGCCACGCAGGACAGGCTGGGCGGGGCGCCTTTGGATCCCGGAACCAGCGTAACCCCAGATCGTGCGATTCACCCGGCCTCGCGAACGCCACAAACGCGCGGGTACGCTGCCCCACCGGTTGAACAAGCTTCAACAACAGGTGGTTGGTGCCAGAGTGGAGCGTGGCACTGACGGTCCGGGGCTCACACTCATAGTGGGGGATATCCCAAGGCGCATGGCGACCCGGCGCAAGAGCGGCGGACTGTTCCAGGACAGGCTGTCCATTTAGCCATGCGGAGTAGGCGCACCGTCCACCCATAATCAAGGGCACGGTGGTTTCTGTCGGGGAAAACACCTCGGCGTGGAGATACCAGACACTCCCCGGTGTCTCGCACTGGAAATCAAGAAACTCATCCGGCACATTGCCTTTCAGACCATGCGGCCCGCTCAACCAGTCGGTCAGAAATGGATCCTTCTCAATCCCCCAGCGCAGGGAGAAGGCATAGGGCGCCCAGGGACCCTCCACCGGTTTGCCCGCCAGCAGCCGCGTTTCAAAGGCATCAGCATCGTCCGATAGCAGAGGCCCGAGAACCTGAAAACGGGGTCCGAACGAATAGGTCGTTTCCGGCCAGGCGGAATCATCTAAATCCGCCCGGTGCCAATCCACCTTGGCTTCCGTCTCCTCCTGATAGCGGAACCGGCGGGCTTCGGGACCCAACATGCCGACGGAGGAAGGAAGCCGGAAATCACCGTAGCGGTTATCAAGCGTGGGATGGAGGGTGAAGGACCAGGGTCCGGGTAGCGTTTCTGTTGTAGGACGGGCTTCCCCGGCTACAGCCGGGGAGCCTGTGTCTGCGTTGTCGCTTAAGTCCATCCCGCAAGCTCCCCGACCTCTTCGAGTCGGGGAAGCTCGCCCTACAAAACTCGCAGATGCACCGTGAGTCAACACCACCACCTTCGACTCCCTGGCCGCCAGGCTCACTCGCACAGTGCTGATCCCCTCCGCCACCGACATCTCGGGCACCGGCGTGGAATTTCCGGTCCATGCATCCCACATTTCCGCCGTTCCCGTCGCCCTAACCCGCAATAGCGTCTCCACTGGACTATTGGCTGGATTGAAGACATAGAACAGATCGCCTCCTTCAAGCTGGCGGTGCAGCACGTGAAGGGGCTCGACATTGGCCACCACATCCCGAACCAGGCGGGCGCTGATCTCGCTCAAAACCGTTCCGTAGCCACGCCGGATGAAAATGCCACAACCGCCTGAAGGGTGGGGCTTGACATGAAAAATCAACTTATCGCCGCCCAAAATACCGAATACATCCTGAAGCAGGGACGCAACTTGCGGATCGTCCCGCCCCTCGCGGTCGCTGACCGACGGAAGGCAGCCATAGGCAATTA
>CAIZMS010000148.1 GCA_903934155.1 uncultured bacterium
TACCACACCGGTCTGGACAATCACCAGCATGACCCGCGTGTACCCCTCCTTGTCGGAGCGGAACAATCGGTAATCAAAAACGATCTCATCGCGGGAATAGGGCGTTTGCCGGGCAATCTGGAGATCAACCATATCGGCGATTTCCTGCTGGTCGCCGGAAGGCAGATCAAACAGACGAACATTCACCATCTGCCGGGGCAGACAGACAATCACGGGATCCCCCTGTAGATCCTGAAGCCCCAGCGCCTTCAGGAAACCCGGGCCTGCCAGCGGTTCGACCTCCTCGGTCCGTCTCAAAATCACCCGATCCACCTTCACCCCGTCACGGCCCCGGGTCACTTTCACCAGCTTGAACCACTCGGTGCCCGGCTCAATAGCCACCACCGTTTTCCCAAACGAAATTTGCGGATCAATCTTCATGCCAGAATTCAAACTTATGATGTTTCCGGTCCCACACAAAATCGAACCGGCGGATTTCCCCGGCACGGTTCAATGGAGCTCCCTGCGCAACCCCCCTGAAATGGTCTGTGGCTACCGTGATAAAAGGAGTCATCCCATACAAACGACTTCGCTCATCACCCGTCAACCCAGCCCCGGGTCCCAAGGCCTCAACCAGCCCGGATCCCAAATAGCTCTTGAAAATACCGCCCCTTTCCCGGAACTGCAATATCTTCTTTGCAAGACTTTCAACTCCGGCCGCACCCGAGCCCTCATTCCCCGCCCGCTTCGCGAGGGTTCGCAACACGACTCGGCCGGCGGTATTCAGGTTGACGCGATATCCCCCGTGAACCGTCACATGATCCCGGATTTTCAAAAATGCCGCCTCCGACATTCCCGTCACCCAGCGGATCTCCCCGACCGAACGGAATGGCCCCCGCTCGAACCGGGCATCCTGCCACCCCGTTTTTTCACCCACTCCGGGATGGTTTTTAGGCGGCTTGGTTCGCGCCGCATGAAGCGCGGCGGCCACACGCGCCGCCGCCTCCGCCCCCATTCCCCCGCCCTCTTGCATCAGGGTGACCAGTAGCTCAACCCTCGCCAGGTTCAAGTCGATCCGGCCTTGTTCATCCCCCACCCCGTAATTCGTCCCCCTGCCTCCACTCGCCAGGTCAACCTCATGGCACACTGAAAATACCCCGGCCCCACAGACAATATTTGAAAAATCCTTTGGACTGTCTGCCCAGGGTTCTGTCAATGAATCCCAGTCATTGGTGTCCTGCTTCAAAAGAATCAGGCACCTCGTGATTCCGGCACGCGCCGCCGCTTCCCCCTGCACCCGCTGTTCAAGCCGGCGGGCCAGCGTCAGTCGACTGTCCACATAGGCACCCACCGCCACCGCCAGCAGGGCCAGCATGAAGATGACCCAGAGGGCGAGGATGAGAATGCTGCCGCTCCTGATGAAGGGGTCAGGTGTCAGGGGTCGGGGGTCAGGGGTCACGGGAGTACCATGATCCTTTCTAAGTCGACCAGAGGAGGCGAGCGTAACTGCACCTTCACAGCGACGGGAGTGTTGGTTCCGACGGGCCAGACGCTGAACCAGGTCAAGGCGCCTTTTCCATCGGGATCTCGATCCGCATAGGAGAATCGGACGCTCTCGATCTTGGACAGGAGAACATCTCTCCCCTCCGGCCCTCCCCCGGAAATGGAAAAAATGCGCACCACCCGCTCAAACTGGCGCGAGGTGGTACTGAACTCATAAGAAATTGAGCCCAGTTGGTCCGGCCGCACATTATCGCCGCCGGACGCGGGAAGTGCGGAAGGAATCTCCACCCCACTTTCACTGCCCCGAAACGGAATCGCCCGGAAGGGCACGGTATTACGGACATCCTTCTGGATCAGCTCCAACGCTATGACCGCATCCTCATACCCCCCCCCTGCTGACTGGCACGCTGCCAAACCCGGAATCCGGCAGCAAAGGCGCCCGCCACAACCGTGGCCGCAACGGCAATCAACGCCCCGGCCACCAGAAGTTCAAGAAGCGTAAATCCACGCCGCGCCGTAGCGGGAAGGGGGAAAAGATTTACCACGGAGGGGAAGGAGGATTGAGAGAGAGAAAGAGAATGTTGCGGCGGGGTTATGTAAAGTCCGCCCGGCAGAAACCCCGCAGCCAGCATGCCGCCGCTGTGGAGGCAAGTTCGCCTGACTGGGCA
>CAIZMS010000149.1 GCA_903934155.1 uncultured bacterium
AAAGGCAGGAATGTCAAAAGTCCATTTCATGCGGGTTTTCAAGCGGGCCACTGGCGACACGCCGCTCCAGTACATGGTCAAAAACAGGATCCGGAAAGCCATGTCGTTGCTCCGGGATTCGCCCCACCTCAACATCACCGAAGTGGCCTACCAGTGCGGATTCAATGACAGCAACTATTTTACCCGCATTTTCCGTAAAGTCGCCAAAACCACCCCGCTGAAATACAGAAACACCCCGTAACGGAACTCAACGATGAAAAGGTCTCACTCCAAGGGAACCAAACGCAAGAAATGGGGAAGAAGTCAACGGGGATGTCTGGTGATTTTTATCATCATCGGCCTCATATCATCCGTCGCGATTATCACGCAGTTGCAACCCTCTCATCGCCATTCATTTTTTTCACCGGCACCCGCCCGGGAACCCGATTCAAGCCGACCCGACACCTCCCGGCCGGCACTGAAATTCCAACCGTCCAATACGGAGGACTTCATGGCACTGCTCGAAATCGGACAAAAGATTGAAGCCTCTATTCAGCAGGAAAAACACCCGGGAATAAAAGTTTTCACGCCGTGCACCCCCGAACCCGATGGATACACGATCCTCGTGATGTCAGGCGAATCCCTCTATACACCGGCCCCTCCCGGCTCAAAGGCAAAACTCGCGCGGGATGCCTGGCTCATCTCGACCGTCACGGCGACAGGACAGGCCACCCGCGATTCGGCCCTCCCATTCAAAGACCTCATTGTCACCGACAGCGAAGCTTTCAAGGAATTAAAAGGCTTCACCCTCCCGATGTCATTCGCCCGGGACTTGCAGCGTCTGGTTTCTGAGGGTCAAATTGATCGCGCGGAAACCGGCGCCCGTATTGAATCAGCCATGACCGCCTGCACCATCGAGAAAAAACAAATGGCCAGGAACGCTCACCCCACCCTTGTCCCACTGACAGGATCGAAATAATGAGCCTTCTCCATATAAACCGCCGGAAGAGTTTCCTGCCCCACCCGAAACTGGCGGTGGGCATCCACGCGGCTGATCAGGGTCGTTACGGGAGTTCGTAAATAAACAAAACTTTCCGCGCCCATCGGCTCGACGACATCCACCGTAGCCAGGATCTGTGCGTCCTTCCGCTGCTCCGCAGCGGAGGATCCGATATCCTCAGGTCGCAGCCCCAGGGTAATGGGTTTTCCGCAATAGGACGAGACCGCCCCTTCCGCCTTCCGCCCGACCGGAAGCAGGATGCCCGGTCCGCCATCAAACACCAACCCGCGCTCTTCCCGACGAAGATGCCCCTCCACAAAATTCATCGGCGGCGTCCCGATGAAACCGGCGACAAACCGGTTGACGGGCTGATCATAAACGGTCAGAGGCGCATCCACCTGCTGAATCACGCCATCCTTCATCACCACAATCCTCTGCCCCATGGTCATCGCCTCGACCTGGTCATGCGTCACATAAATCATCGTTGCCCCCAGCTGGGCATGAAGACGGCTGATTTCAACACGCATCTGGACCCGCATCTTGGCGTCCAGATTCGAAAGCGGTTCATCGAAAAGAAACACGGCCGGCTTGCGTACAATGGCACGCCCAACCGCCACCCTCTGGCGCTGCCCACCGGACAGCGCCTTGGGGCGCCGGTCCAGCAGCTCGTCGATCCCCAAGATCCGGGCCGCTTCCGCAACCCGGCGGGTAATTTCATCCCTGGGGAATTTCCGCAATTTCAAGCCAAAGGCCATGTTTTCGCGCACCGTCATGTGGGGATACAGCGCGTAGTTCTGGAATACCATGGCGATATCGCGATCCTTGGGGGGAATATCATTCACCACCCGCCCGCCAATGACAATCGTCCCGCGCGAAATGTCCTCAAGCCCGGCCACCATCCTGAGCAGGGTGGATTTTCCGCACCCCGAAGGCCCGACCAGGGCGACAAACTCACCCTCCTTGATTTCCAGGGAGAAATCGTCCACCGCCTTGACGGCGCCGGAATAGATTTTATCCACATT
>CAIZMS010000150.1 GCA_903934155.1 uncultured bacterium
CAAAAAACCGGGCACACTATCCCGCCTGACCATCCATGTGAACCACCTGCTGTTAAGCCTGCTTGAAGCGCTCCGGGAACAATCCCGGCAGGATTATCCGGAGCGAATCACCCGGGAACGAACCGTGGATCTTTTCCTGACCAGCCTGACTCAGTCCCCAGAAGCCTTGAGTCGCCCCTGGACTCTCAATTCCATGGCGGAGGAATGCGGCATCAAGCCGACGGCCTTTGTCGAACATTGCCGACGTCTGACCAATCTGAGCCCGGTGGATTATTTAAACCGCTGCCGACTCGAACGGGCGGCCCAGCGTTTGCGTTCAGAGCCGGATCTCCCCGTGACCCGGATTGCCCTTGAGTGCGGATTCAACACCAGCCAGTATTTCGCCACCCGCTTTCGCCAGAAGTACGGCCAGAGCCCCCGAACCTTCAGGCAGATTTCCAGCTAGAATACACTATCGCGGGAACAGGCGGCCGCATTTCTTGCACTCCATCACCGAGGAAATGCCGGTAATCGAACCACTGCAGTCGATATCGTCACGATGACTCAGTTCAGGGGCGCCGCAGGTGGGACACCCGCTCCGGCGGCGATGTTCTTCCTGCCGCGACTCCATCAGTTCGGTGTCGTGCTGCTCGATCACCTCGCACGCACGGTCAAATTCCTCGTCGGACACTTGAATCTGAATGAACTCCAACCCATCTTCCTCCACCTGGTGAGACTCATGAGGAACTCCGCCACGCTTAAGCGCATCAAGCGCCAGCGCCGCATCAGCCGGATCAGAATAGGATGCCAGTAAAGCCATGCTGAATTGATACACTTTCCGTTGGTTCAGTCCAAGAACTTAGTCATCTCCGCCTGACTCATCCGGATGGCCGGGCGGGGCAATTGGGTGGGCCAGCCTACCGTCAGGATGGCTTGGGGAACAACCGAAGGAGGCCACCCGACTATTTTTCGAACAGCCTTGGAATTGATCCAACCGATCCAGCAGGTGCCCAGTCCCAGTTCCGTCGCCTGCAGAACGGCATGCTCGCCGGCAATGCCCAAATCCAGAAGCGGGTAATCCACCCCCGAAAGGGTTGACGCCAAAGTATGGGTAATGAACGATTTGGACATCCCCATCACCAGCAAAACCGGAGCCTCAGCCGCCCAGTTCATTCCCAAGCCCGGAAGGAACCCCTCCTCCACCAGGCGTCGGCGCGTGGCCGACTCGGTGGCCACGGCAAACCGCCAAGGCTGGCGGTTACAGGCGGAGGGGGCCAACCGCGCCGCCTCGAGGATCTTGTCCACCATTTCACGCGATACCGGATCGGGCTTATAGGCCCGGCAACTGAACCGTTTCGCAACCAAGTCTGAAAAATCGGTCATGGCCCTAATAGGTGAATAAATCCTTTACCCCGCAGGTCAAGCCCGTGACCTTGTTGAAGGCGTTCATCACCTTGATTTTGACATGCGGAGTCAATCGCCGCCCCTTGCAGGCACGCGACACCATCTTGTGGGTGATTTGCTCCGTTGAGGCCGCTACCAGCGCCTGCGCCTTGAGCCCCCGCTCCGCCATGAGGCGGGCAATAGGCTGTTCCCCGAGATTCCTGACCACATCATCCATATGTTCCATAGCTCTGGATTATTATCCCCTGCCTGCATTATTCCAAGCCTTTTCACCGGTTCCATTTGACCTTGCCCTCCTGCACACGATATAAATCCTGTCGTCTAACACAGGCACTGTCACATGAATTTCTTCGAATACCAGGAAGCCGCACGACGGCAGACAAAATGGCTGATCTTTTATTATGGTTTGGCTGTCGTCCTGATTATTCTGGCCCTATTCGCAGTCACCACCTTTCTTTTCCATTACGAGGCCGCCGCCAGGCCGGAAGGTCTTGACTGGGCCGGGCTCTGGGATCCGGCGCTCCTGGGAATCGTTGGCCTGGCCACGGGATTTCTCATTCTTTCCGGAAGCCTGTACAAGATCGTCTCCCTGTCCGCAGGCGGAGAATCGGTGGCCCGGATGCTCGACGGGCGCCCCATCGCCTCGAACACCACCCAGTTCCAGGAAAAGCGGCTTCTGAATGTGGTCGAGGAAATGGCCATCGCCTCCGGCACCCCGATTCCCCGCGTATTTGTCCTGGACCAGGAG
>CAIZMS010000151.1 GCA_903934155.1 uncultured bacterium
CCGGTGCGGCGCATTTCATGGCCTTCGCCATGCGCAGGGCCCCGTATACATTACCGGGGAAGGGGAGGGTGAAGCCGATCAGCTGGGGATGATGTTGGTCAATCAGGTCGTGGGCAATGGTCTCGATAAGAGCATCCACCAGGGTTGGTTTACAGCGCAAGGCTGTGGCGATCCCGTCAAAGGTGGGGGCGCTGGCGGCTAGCTTTTCTCCATAGCGTGCCAACTCGAAGCGGGTATCCAATCCATCGCGAATGGCGTCGGCAAGGTCGTCCAGGTAAAGACTGGCCAGATGGATGGCGAAGTCGCGTTTTGACAGCGAATAGGCTGTTCCTGCTCGGCTCGTTATGGCGTTGTGGAGCGGGGCAAAACGGGGCCCCTCGGGGAGGAATTTTCGGGATAGTATCCGGGTTGCCAGGGAAGGAGAGTGTCCCTGAAGGAATTGGATGACGGGCTCAATGGTGGCGGCAATGGCCCGACTATGATTCAGGAAATGACGAACGCTGGCGGGGCGGGCTCGGGGATTCAAGGCCTTTCGAATGCTGATGATGCCCGGGCGTGAAAAAAGGCGAAGGGCAAGCATCAAGGCGGCATCGGCTTGACGGACATCATGACCCTGCGGTTCAAGGAATCCTGCGAGGCAAGGGGTGGCCGGGTAGGGTGCATTGATTTGCACCATGGGGGGTGTGATGAGCAGAACACGCATAAAAACTCCTGTTGTGGACAGTCTGCCACAACAGGAGTTCAGGAGGCCATTATTTAATGCCGGCGTGATAGCTCTGAAGGGAGGTAACGCCAGCCAACCCCTTCCGGGAAGCGGCGATTCCCTTGGCGGCGGCAGAAGCGGCGGCCAGAGTCGTGAAGTAAGGAACCTTGTGCTTGATGGCGGCCTTGCGGATATACGAGTCGTCGGTGACGCTTCGTTTCCCGGCGGGTGTATTGATTACGGCCTGAATCTCGCCATTGACAATGCCGTCTGAAATATCAGGACGCCCCTCCAGTCTTTTATTGATGCGCTCACAGGGAATGCCCTTGTCGTTCAGGAATTTCCAGGTTCCCTCGGTCGCCTTGATCTTGAAGCCCAGGGCGTGAAACGCTTTTCCAACCTCAACGGCGGACTGGTTTTTTTCCACCACGCTGAGGAGTACGGTGCCTTCCATGGGGAGCCGGTTATTGGCGGCTTCCTGAGCCTTGAAGAAGGCCATGCCGAAGTTGTCGGCCATGCCGAGAACTTCTCCGGTTGAGCGCATTTCCGGGCCGAGTAAGGGATCCACCTCCGGGAATTTATCGAATGGAAATACCGATTCCTTGACCCCGTAGTGAGGGATGCAGGCGGCATGTTTCAGTCCGAGTTCTTCCAGGCGGGTTCCCATCATCAACCGGGTGGCGGCGCGTGCCATTTGAAGGGCGCAGACCTTGGACACCAGTGGGACCGTTCGGGAGGCGCGAGGGTTGGCTTCCAGAACAAAGACCTTTCCATTTTCGATGGCGTACTGGATGTTCATCAATCCGATGACATGCAATTCTCGGGCGATTTTCTCCGTGTATTCCGTGATGGTTTTGAGTTGCGGTGCCGGAATGCTGACCGGCGGGATCACGCACGCGGAGTCACCGGAGTGAATCCCGGCTTGCTCGATGTGCTCCATCACAGCCGGGATGAACACATGAGTGCCGTCGGAGAGTGCATCCGCCTCGCACTCCAGGGCATCCTGAAGGAAGCGATCAATGAGGAGGGGTCGTTCGGGGGTGACTCCGACGGCCTTCGCGACATATTCACGCAGCATGTCATCGTCATAGAGCACTTCCATGCCGCGTCCGCCCAGGACGAAGGAGGGGCGGACCATGACCGGGTATCCTACCCGGTGGGCAACTTCGAGTGCCTGGGCGCTATCCACTGCCATGCCGGATTCAGGCATGGGGATGTCCAGCCGTTCCATCATCTGGCGAAAGAGGTCGCGGTCTTCTGCGAGCTCAATCGTCTTGATGTCCGAGCCGAGGATACGAACGCCAGCGGCGGCGAGATCGGCGGCGAGATTCAGGGGGGTTTGACCGCCGAATTGAACAATAACCCCGGCGGGCTTTTCCTTGTTGTAGATTGCCAGGACATCCTCCGTTGTCAGGGGCTCGAAATAGAGTTTATCCGAGGTGTCGTAGTCCGTTGAGACGGTTTCCGGGTTGCAGTTGACCATGATCGTTTCATAGCCGAGATCGCGCAAGGCCAAGGCGGCGTGGACGCAACAGTAATCGAACTCAATGCCTTGTCCGATGCGATTGGGGCCACCCCCGAGAATCATGACCTTTTTGGGATTCGCGGTTGCCGTGGAGGTGTCCTTGCCGTGATAGCTCGAGTAGTAATAAGCGGCGTTTTCTACTCCGCTGACGGGTACAGCATGCCAGCTTTCGACAACCCCGAGCGCGATACGGCGTTCACGGATCAGTTTTTCAGAAATGCCGAGGATTTTGGAGAGATGTTTGTCTGCAAACCCATCCATTTTGGCTTTGATTAGGAGCTCATCAGGCGGAAGTTTGCCCTTGGAGGCGAGGATTTTTTCCTCCAATTCGACGAGTTCCTTCATTTGCTCGATGAACCACGCCTTGATGTGGGTCAGTTTATGCAATTGCTCCACGGTGGCGCCCTTTCGGAGCGCTTCGTACATCAGCCATTGTCGCTCACTGGAAGGTTCCGCGAGCAGGGCGATCAGTTCATCCAGCGGCTTGGTGTTGAAATCCTTGGCAAATCCGAGGCCGTGGCGTCCGTTCTCGAGGGAGCGGATCGCCTTTTGGAAAGCTTCCTTGTAGGTTTTGCCAATACTCATCACTTCGCCGACGGCCTTCATCTGGGTGCCCAGCTTGTCCTGTACCCCCTTGAATTTCTCAAAGGCCCAGCGTGAAAACTTGACCACGATATAATCACCCGATGGGGTATAGCGATCCAGGGAGCCATCGCGCCAGTAGGGGATTTCATCCATGGTCATGCCGCTGGCCAGTTTGGCGGAAATCAGGGCGATGGGAAATCCGGTTGCTTTGGAGGCCAGCGCAGAGGAACGCGATGTGCGGGGATTGATCTCGATGATCACGATGCGGCCGTCTTTCGGGTTATGGGCGAATTGGACATTGGTGCCGCCGATGACCCCGATGGACTCCACGATTTTGTAGGCATAATCCTGGAGGCGTTTTTGTGTTTCCGGCTTGATGGTCAGCATGGGCGCGGTGCAGTAGGAGTCACCGGTATGCACCCCCATGGCGTCCACATTTTCGATGTAGCAGACCGTGATCATTTTATTTTTTGCATCACGGACGACTTCAAGCTCCAGTTCCTCCCAGCCCAACACGGATTCCTCGACCAGAAGCTGGCCGATCAGGGACGCCTGGATTCCGCGGGCCGCCACGGTCTGGAGTTCCTCGAGATTGTAGACCAGTCCGCCACCGGCGCCACCCATTGTGTAGGCGGGACGGATGACCACCGGGTAGCCGAGCTTTGCGGCAACTTTTTCCGCTTCCGGAACGGTATAAGCCAGTTCGCTTTGCGGCATTTCGATACCCAGCGATTTCATGGTTTCCTTGAAGATCAGGCGATCCTCTCCGCGCTCGATGGCGTCGAGGTTGACTCCGATGACCTTGACGCCATATTTATCCAGGATGCCGTTTTTATTGAGTTCAGAGGAAAGGTTCAGGCCCGTTTGTCCGCCCAGGTTCGGAAGCAGGGCGTCCGGTCGTTCCTTGGCGATGATTTGTTCCATGCGAGCGACATTGAGCGGCTCGATGTAGGTGGCGTCGGCCATTCCGGGGTCGGTCATGATGGTGGCGGGATTTGAATTCACCAGGACGATTTTGTAGCCGCACGCCTTGAGGGCTTTACAGGCCTGGGTTCCTGAATAATCGAATTCACATGCCTGACCGATAACGATGGGGCCCGATCCGATGATCATGACTTTTTTGATGTCATTGCGACGCGGCATAATACGGTCTCCTGATTACCCTGTGGCGGCCCCGTGTGAATAAAAAACGGGAAAAAACCCCGACAGACCGGGAGAGGATACGGAGAATGGCGCGGGACAATCAAGCCCCTATTAAGCGGCAAAATTGCCGCTTAATGTTGATTTGCCAAAAAGATTAGGAGACGGATCAGGCGCCGAGCTTTGAGATTTTTTCGCGCAAGGCGGCGGCTCTTTTTTCCGTTGTGTCCAGATCGGATTTATAGTCGGTGGCGAAGCCCGCGATGGTTTGGTGAAGTGCCGCCAATTTTGACTGCAAGTCTGAGATCGTTCGGCTTGCCGTCATATTTTCAACCGCATTTTTACCAGCCAGATCATGAAGTGCCTTTTCGGCTTCCTGAACGCGCAATTCCGACATGTGGGCACGATTCTGGGCTTCGGCCAACCGAGCCTGGGCATCAAGCAGGCGTGTCTTGGTCTCGGCCAGAAGATGAGCGCTATTGGCGGATTCGCGGGACGATATTTCCAGTCTGGACTTCAGACTGGCGATTTCCCCGACCAGCACGGTTGTTCCGGGTGACACCGTTGAAGCGGATTCCAAAGCGGGGTTGAATGTGACTTCCTTTACGGGTGCCTGTGGGATTGGCGGGGGTGGGGCGGGTATTGG
This sequence comes from uncultured bacterium, assembly GCA_903934155.1. Classification (GTDB taxonomy): domain Bacteria; phylum Verrucomicrobiota; class Kiritimatiellia; order CAIKKV01; family CAITUY01; genus JAABPW01. The sequence goes on from CAIZMS010000151.1 coordinate 4,600, forward strand.
CGGTTCCGGTTTTGGCGGAGGTGGGGGAGGCGGTGAGATCGGAAGAGCACACGTCTGAACTCCAG
>CAIZMS010000152.1 GCA_903934155.1 uncultured bacterium
AACCCTGCGCCCGTCAAGCCGGGCGCATGAAAGCGGCGTCAAGCCGCCGCACTCCACATAGTTTCTCAGGCTTCGTGTTACAACTCCCTTTGGACACGTAGCCGGAGAAATGAAAAATTTAAACACACTGCGGCGAGCGTCGTCACCCAATCAGCATGCACGGAAATACCGGCGAAATGCACGCTACTGCATGTGGGAATAATGGTGTTATCCACCCCGGTGCCCCATCATATCTCCAGAAAAACGAATTAGGTGCGTATTCCGATCCATTCCGGCCACCCATTCCGATTTCAATCGGCCACCCGTTCTGATTCATTTCGGCCAGGCGTTCCGATTTCAATCGGCCACCTGTTCCGATGATATCGGCCACCCCTGAGAAGAGGGTGGCGGCGCTGGATAACTGAGGCCAAGATGCGACTCCAAAAGGAGGCGTAAATGGCGAAGGAGAAGTTATCCATGAGGAAGATATCGGAAGTGCTCCGGCTAAGCCTGGAGCAAAATATGCCGCAGCGGCGGATTTCCGCCAGTTGCAAAGTGGCGCGGAGCACGGTTGCGGATTATTTGGACCGGGCGAAGGCGGCAGGGCTGAGATGGCCTTTGCCTGAGGGGCTGGACGAGGTGCAGTTGGATCGGCTTTTGTTTCCCCCGCGGGCGGCGGATTTGCCGCGTCCCGCGCTGGACATGGTCTATATCCGGCAGGAGATGCTTCGCCCCAGCGTTACGTTGCAGCTGTTGTGGGAGGAGCATCGTGTTCATACGCCGGACGGCTACAGCTATAGCCAGTATTGCAAGCTGTACCGGGACTGGCTGGGTAAGCGGGCGATCAGCTTGCGTCAGGAACACCGTGCCGGCGAGAAGTTGTTCGTGGATTTTGCCGGGGATACGATTCCGATTACGGACCCGGTGACGGGGGAGATTAGCCGGGGGCACCTGTTCGTGGCCGTGCTGGGGTGCAGTAACTATACCTACGCGGAACTGATGCCGTCAGAGCAGTTGCCTGACTGGATTGGGGCGCAGGTGAATGCGCTGGAGGATATTGGCGGGGTGCCATTGGTGGTGGTTCCCGACAACCCGAAGGCAACCGTCACGCGGCCCTGCTGGTATGACCCGGACATCAACCCGACCTATCAGGAGATGGCTGAACATTACGGCTTCACCGTGATTCCAGCGCGGACCCGCAAGCCCAAGGACAAGGCGAAGGTGGAGTGTGGCGTCCTGATCGCCGAACGATGGATTCTGGCGGCCTTGCGCCACCACACGTTCTTCTCTTTCGCTGAGGCCAACCAGGCGATTCGCACCCTGTTGAAGAGGATGAACTCCAAGCCGTTCAAGAAGCTTCCTGGGTGTCGCCAGGAGGTGCTCGAACGGCTGGAGCATCCTGTGCTCAAGCCGCTCCCCGAGCGGCGATATGAGCTTGCGGAGTGGAAAAAGGCGACCGTGCACCCCGACTATCATATCGAGGTGGATGGGCATTATTACAGTGCTCCGTACAACCTCATCAAGCAGGAGGTGATGGCCCGCTTCACGCGGACCACCGTCGAACTGTTTCATAAGTCGCGCCGGGTGGCGGCCCATGTCCGCAGCCACCAGAAGGGCCATCATACAACCCTGCTGGAGCATCGCCCCCCGGCACACCAGCAGTTCATGGAGTGGACGCCCGAAAGGATCATTTCATGGGCTGGCACTATCGGTCCGGCTTGCGCCGAAGTGGTGACGCAGATCATGGCAGGCCGCCCGATGGTGGAACACGGTTACCGTCCTTGCATGGGCGTGATCCGCCTTGGCAAGAGGTACGGGAATGACCGGCTGGAGCGGGCCTGCGCCAGAGCTTTGAAGCTGAACATCGCCAGCTACAGCCGCATTGAGAACATGCTGCACAACGGCCGGGATCGCGTCCCCCTGCCAGCGGAGCCAACTCCATGCCCCGTGGGTGGGCATGACAACATCAGAGGCGCGGAGTATTACCAATAACGGAGGATCTATGCTTTACGAACCAACGATTCAGAAAATGCAGGCCATGAAGCTCCAGGGGATGGCGGAAGCCCTGGAGGAACAGCGCAAGAGCGCCACCATGGGGGATATGAGCTTCGAGGACAGGCTGGCCATGCTGGTCGAGCGACAGTGGCTCTGGAAGGAGAACCGGGCGTTTTCCACACGCCTGAAGTTCGCCAAGCTCCGCCAGCCGGCCTGCCTGGAGGATGTCGACTATCGCCAGACGCGCGGACTCCAGCGCAGCATCATGGACCACCTAGCCGGCTGTGACTGGATCCAGCACGCCCAGAACTGCCTCATTACCGGCAAAACCGGCGTGGGCAAGTCCTACCTCGCCTGCGCCTTGGCCCAGAAGGCCTGCCGGGATGGCTACAGGACGCTCTACTTCTATGCCCCCAAGCTGTTCCGGGAGATCAGTGCCTGCCAGGCCGATGGTAGCCTGTCCTCCCTGTTCAAGAAACTGGCCAGAACCCAGTTGCTGGTCATTGATGACTGGGGGCTTGAAAAAGCCACCCCGCACCAGTACCGCGACTTCCTGGAGATCCTTGATGACCGCCAGAGCCGCGCCGCCACCCTCATCACCAGCCAGTTCCCGCCAGACCGATGGCATGAACTCATCGGCGATGCCACCGTGGCCGACGCCATCCTCGACCGCCTCATCCATGGTTCCCACCGCATTGAACTCGACGGGGATTCCATGCGCAAGCACCGGGCTGGCAAAGCTACCTTGAAAAACTAGGAGCCCTGCCCCCTGCGGGGCAGGCTTAAACAGGATCCCCAAAAGGGGATTGGAAGAAGAAAGAAAGGAGAAAGCGTCGTCCCGAATACGGGACTCCGACTGGGTCAGAAAACAACCCAACCTTGACTCACATCGGGATCATTATGCTACAAGTTCAAACATCCAGCGTCGCTCCGCTCCGATAAGTGTCCGATATCATCGGAACTGGTGGCCGAAATGGATCGGAATGAGTGGCCGATTTGGCCGGAATACGCAATCTACATCCTATCGCGTCATTTTTTCGGCCATAGCCTTCCCTTGTCGGACTTCCCCATCCAAAACAATCTGCGTGGAGTCGGCATGAGTGATTGGGAGGTCTTTGCCGTACCGCTGTCCAAGCATCTTGGCTACACA
>CAIZMS010000153.1 GCA_903934155.1 uncultured bacterium
CGGTTTTAAGTTGGTCGGGGCGGTGGGATTTGAACCCACGACTTCCAACGCCCAAGGCTGGCGCGCTACCAGGCTGCGCTACACCCCGTATCGGAAAGAGGCGAAAATTACCATGCTCACCCTATTCACACAAGCACTCTTGCGGCAGGCCGGGTTTATTCGGTGACATCGAAGTCGCAGACGAGCGGAAGGTGATCTGAAAAAGTGAGGGCAGGCATCTCGAAATGGCGGATGGTAATCCCGGGGCTGTGCAGGATGAAATCGAGCTCCATTTTGGGAGCCCAGCTGGGATAGGTGGCCGCCCCGTCACGGTTCGCGCTCTTCAGGCCCGTGGCCGCCAGAAACAGCTCAATCTCGGGATCGCCCCAAAAAGCGTTGAAGTCACCCGCCACCAGATAGGGCTTTTTGATGTTCTTAACGAGGGAATACAGGTCGCATAACTGGTGCTGGCGATGCCGGAACTTGATGGAAAGGTGAACGAGAAAAATCGTCACCGGCTCCAGCTCCAACTGGATCACCAGCCGCTTCACCCCGTGGTCGAAATACAAAAACCGTTGCTCCTGAACGACATCACGTGTCAAAAAGGCATTCATCTGGCGGTTGGCCACGGGCATGAACCGCACCCAGGAACTTTCCCCGTACTTGGATTCATAGACATGATAATGCCCGAGCGCGGCGGCAATCGTCTCCGCCTGGTTTTTCCGGCGCGACCGGAAGGAACCGCCATCCACCTCGACCAGGCCGACGACATCGGGATCCTGAGACCGGATAAACCCGGTGATTTGATCGAGCATGGCGCCGGTTTGCTTCAAATACCCGGATCCGGGAAACGGAAAATGGAACCGCCGCCCCACCCCCGCACCATACCTCACGTTGTAGAGAAGAAACCGCATCCCCTTATTTATACGCCATCCCCCCTCCACACTCAAGTTATCAACCCGCCTGGATTTTTCTCGAATCGGGCGAGGGCTTCCGCTACAACAGGCAAACATTTTGCCGAAAGGAACGCCCATGAAACCTGAAATCATTATTGCCGTTGATGTCCCGACCGCTGCGGAGATCACCCCCCTTCTGAATAAACTTCCCGACCAGTTGACCTGGTTCAAGGTGGGCCTGGAACTTTTCTCGGCCGAAGGACCTGCCGTGCTGGCACCCTTCTCCCTGCGTAAAAAGCACATTTTTCTGGATCTTAAGCTCCATGACATTCCCCGTACCGTAGCCAATGCGGTCACGGCGGCCGCCAAACTGGGGGTCAACCTGATGACCGTCCACGCCATTGGTGGCCGCGCCATGCTCACCGCCGCCGCAGAGGCCGCCGCCGCATTCGGCCCCAACCGGCCGCGTCTCGTGGCGGTAACCACCCTGACGAGCCTGAATCAGGATGACTTCACTGACCTCGGCATCCAGCGTACGGTTGCGGAACAGGCGTTGGCCTTGACCGATCTGGCGCTGTCCTGCGGGATTGACGGCGTTGTCACCTCGGTCCATGAAGCCCCGCTTCTCCGCCGAAAATTCGGGAACACACCCATCCTGGTCACCCCGGGAATCCGTCCTTCCGGCGCTGATATCGGCGACCAGAAACGCGTTGCCACCCCTACCCTCGCGGTGGAAGCCGGCTCCACCTATCTCGTCATCGGCCGCCCCATCGTCGAAGCCGCTGATCCACGCGCAGCCACCCTGGCCATTCAGGCAGAGGTGAATGCAGCATGGGACAAGAGATAGGGTTCAGGGTTCAGGAGTTGGTGTGCATGGGAGGAAAACACGGTATGGATGCATGATTCGCCTGAACGCCGAACCCTGAACCCTCCCCCCCTCTACTCTCCAAACTCCACGGCTCCGGATTCCCTAAGGCTTAGAAAATCACGGAGTTGATCCGGTGTCCGGCGACCCAAAATCATGTGATCCAGCACCTTGATGCCGACGATCTGGCCGGCCTGAATCAACTGACGAGTCAACCGAATATCCTCGGCCGATGGCGCGGGATCACCCGAGGGATGATTGTGAACCAGCACAATCGCCGCACACCCGCCCTGAATGGCTCGCTTGAACACCTCCCGCGGGTGAACGAGACTGGAATCCAGTATCCCTCTTGAGATTTCATGGGGATGTCCCTTCAACCGGTTCCGGGTATCCAGATTCAACACCCAGAAGCGCTCATGATCCAACCCGCGCGCCAGTTCCCGCATCACCCCTGCCACATCCTCCGGAGTCCTCACAAACCCGCCGCGCTCATCCCGGGTTTCCTCCGCCATCCGCCGGGCCAGATCAAGCGCCGCCTTGATCATCTGCGCCTTGACCCGGCCCAGACCCTTCAGGGTTTTATCGGCGGTCAAGTCCTCCACCGAGACCCGCGACAAGGCCGTAAGACTGCCATGCTTCACCAGCATCCGTTCCGCCAGATCCATCACATTCATCCCTCGCGACCCGGTCCGCAACAGGATGGCCAGCAGGATCGCATCGGACACATTTTCTACCCCCTGCCGTTCCACCGCCTCCCGCGGCCGTAACCGCAGAGGCATGTCGCAGACCCGGTAGCAGAGCGGCGGAGATTCCGGAGAAGTGTAGAGGGGATTGTCCATGATAGTACTAATTTGTTTTTAGTACACATAGTAAATCACCCCGGAAAAGTCAACCCGGCAGCACAACGGATTGCGGACCGCGCTGGTCCCAGTCGGCGGCCACCCGGGAAGCAATATCCTCAAGGGGCATGGTAGCGGTCACGGTGATCCAGGACACAGCCGACTGGTTGCGGAACCAGGTCATCTGGCGCTTGGCAAGCTGACGGGTTCGCTGAGCTGTCAATCGAGCGGCCTCATCCTGCGCGAGCGCCCCCTTTAAACAGGCAACCGCCTCGGCATAACCAATAGCCTGAGCCGCGGTACAGGCCGGATCCCATCCTTTTTCCAGAAGGCCCCTCACCTCATCCAGAAGACCTCCGTCATACATGGCCTGAACCCGAGCCTCAATTCTGGCTACCAGCGCTTCCCTCGCGATCGCCAATCCCGTGATCACCGGCTTTGAACGGGGCGCCGCCCAGGATCGGGGTGGCGCCACCACACCCGCCTCAATCAACTCCAACGCCCGGATCAACCGGCGCCCATTGGTTTGATCGGACTCCGGAATGGCAGAAAGCCACCCCGGCCCCCGGGTTTCAAGGGCCCCACGCAACCCTTCCACGCCTTGTTCCTGAAAAACCGCGTGCCATTTTTTCCGGGACTCCGGGGACGCGGAAGGAAGCTCATCCAGACCCACCAAAAGCGCCTTGATGTAGAGACCGGTTCCACCCACTACAATCACGCTTTTCCCGGCCGCCATCGCAGACTCAAAACACCGGCGCGCCTCATCCAGAAAGCGGGACACATTATAGGATTCAGAGGGCGCCACCGCGTCCACCCCCCAGTACCGGATCTGCTGCCGTTCCTCATGGGAGGGTTTAGCCGTGCCAATGTCCATTCCCCGGTAAACCAGCATGGAATCGGCCGACAGGATTTCCGCGCCGCGGCGTTCCGCCAAGTGCTGGGCAACCGCTGTTTTACCGGTTGCCGTGGGACCCACCAGAAAATAGGCGTGAGCATGACCCGCCGTCGGCATGATCACTCCGGGGCTGTTGTTTTGGGCGGGAACAGGGTGGACACCATATAGAGACCGACACCCACGCAAATCGCGGAATCGGCCACATTGAAGGCCGGGAAATGATGAATCCGCCAGTAGAAATCAAGGAAATCGACGACATACTGGAGGCGCACCCGATCCAACAGATTCCCCACAATCCCCCCGATCATGAACGCCAACGCCAGGCGGTGAATCAGGGTATCAGTCAAGAATGAACGCCGGAAAAATATCAGGATCAGGAGAACCCCCAGTGACATCCCCACCAGCAAGCCATTCAGCCCCCCGAGCATTCCCCATGCGGCACCCGTGTTACGAACATAGGAAAGATTGAAAAAACCGGGAATCACCGGAATACTCTCGCCCAGATAAAACTGCATTGTCACCCATTGCTTGGTGACCTGGTCCAGAATGATGATCGCAACGCTGAGCAGTAATACCAGCATGATGTCCGGGTATTACTCCGCCTCTTCCGTCTCCACCACTTCGGCGGTCGGCTCGACCCCCTGGGCCAGGGTTTCCCCAAACGGACGGAACCGGCTCCGCCCCTTTTCCTGCTCGGACTGGCATTTGATGCACATCCGGCAAAACGGCAGGGCATGCAAACGAGGCTTTTCGATCTGGCAACTGCAGGAATCGCAGACGCCGTAGACCCCCTCCTCAATCCGTCGGAGCGCGCCTTCAATCTCAAAAACCGAGTCATGTTCGCTGCTCACCAGATTCAGGGCAAACTCCCTGTCAAAGTCATCCGTCCGATCCTCCGAGGAGGCATCATCAATGTACTTGAGCGAATCATTCGACAACGCCGAAATCTGACCCGTCAACCGATCCCTCATCTTAAGCAGGACATCCTTCAGGATTTTCAGGCTCTTCTTGTCCACCTGAGACTTGACCTTCGGCTTGACCGCCATTCTGGCAATGGGTTTGGCCACAATCTTGGAAGTGACCTTAGCGACAGGCTTGGCTACAGGCTTCACCACAGGCTTGGAGACCTTCACGACCGGCTTGCCCGGTTTCTTGGAAGAGACACTAACGGTCTTTTTGACGGGCGCCTTAGCCTTAACCGTCTTCGCGGGCACCTTGGCCTTTTCCGCCACCGGTTTCTTCGCCACAGTCTTTTTCTGGATTGTCTTCTTTACCATAAAATTACCCTGCTCTCTTATGCCGCCTTCTTCCGTCTGGAAAAAAGCACGCCTAAATATCAAACGAACTCACCACTGTCAATCCCTGCCCCTCAACCCTCCCGAGTCCATATTATAACCGGTTCCGGAAGAGACGACACTTCAATAATTTTACACGGAACATCCCCCTGGTCACCCGGAACCAGAAGCTCATCGCCCGCCCGATGGCCGGCGAGAACTTTCCCCATCCGGCTGCTGCAGGAAATGATCTTCATTTCCGTATCCTGATCCCACTCGCCGAGAATATGGTGCTGCTCCGTATGCCCGTCTGCCATTTGGAGCGTGACGGATGACCCCATCCCGGCGACCTCGACAGGAGCACTGGAGAAATCCATTCCGCGCACCGTGTTTAGATCCTGATCCAATTCCCCACTACGCCGCATGAGAATGCCCTGCTGCTCCTTGGCGGCCTTGTACTCAAAATTCTCACGCAGGTCACCATAACTGCGAGCCACCCCGATATCGCGGCTGTTTTTCGGAATGTCCTCGTTGACAATTTTTTCAAGCAACTTCTGGCGCTGCCGGTAGGATCGCCACGAGGTGAAGCCGCCCTTCGGGGCCGTCGACTCCGCCGCCTCATTGCGCTTGGAAACCAGAATCTCCGCGAGTTGCGGATAGACCCGCACCATGCGTCCGATCATCGCCGAGGTATCCACGGGCAATTTTCCCATGGCAGCGTACAAATACCGGACAAAACTGGTTCGCTGAACCTCATTCATGCTGTGCGAGGCAGCTTCCAACCATTCGCGCTGCTGAACCAGCTCGCACAACTGGTTTGCCGCCCTGAGCCGCTCTCCGTTGTAGGTTTTTTCAAGGGACAGCAGGATCTGGAACGCCAAATCCCCGGTCGTCCCCAACCCCCAGGATTCCAACCGGTCAGGACGCCGGGCAAGCCAGAACAAAACCTCAACGCCGGCTTTCCGCATGCCAACCAATTCCTTGAAGACAGCGGAACAGGCAGAATCCTGCCCCTGATCCAACATAAAGCCAACGCAGGAATTCAACACATTCATCGTCATGCCAGGAATGGACTCGGTAATGGTCTCATAGAGGCGGGCACTATCGTAGTCAACCAGCAGTTTCAAAAGCGCATCAAGCCGCTTTGAGGTAATCGCCTGGGCGGCGGCCATGAACATGGCCGGCTCGATCAACATTCCGGCTTCCCGCTCCCAGTTCAACTGCTCGATCGCCACATTCCATTGGCGCGCCAGCACGACGATCTGGACGCGAATGCTCATGTCCTTGTCCCCGAACCCCTTCATCAGGAAGGCGAGCCGTTCGCCCACGATTCGCAGACTGGCCGCATCCAACTCACCCGGCTTCGCGTTGTCGGACAGCCCTTCCAGGCGGGCAAAAACCCCTTCTGCCGTGCGTTCGGCCGCCAATTGGGCGAACCAGGCCGAATCATAGGCCTTCGCTTTGTCGAGCAGGGTAATCGGCTCATTCCGCTTGGCGGGAATAATCACCAGGGGATCGGCCTTCAGGGCCTTGCGAGCGGAATCCCAGAAGGTTTTCCAGCCATCCGGCTTGATGATCCCATCCGACAGGATTTCCTGAAGCCTGGCCACCGGAAGGGGCCCATAACTCCGGAGCGCAATACGCACCAGTTCCGCCGCCTCGGTCTCCGCCAGCGAAGCCAGCGCCACGGCATCCCGGTATTTCCGGGCCAGTAGATGCGCATCGTCCACCAGTTGAAGTGTTTCGGCCGCATAGGCAAACGACATCTCGTGGCCCATTTTCCGTGAAAAATCAATGGTCACCCGCTCATAGAAGGCGTCCACCGTCTTGACCATGCCAACCCCCCAGGTCTTGTCGACGCACAGAAGTCCGGGCTTCATATTCTGAAGGGTATCCAGCCGGCGGAAACATTCGGGGAGGGCAATTCCGCGTTCCAATCCAAGACTGATGATAAACTTTTTCCGGACAGGATCATTCCGGAACATGGCCGTAAGCTTCTTGGCGCACACATCCCGGAACGCGGCGTTTCCGTTATTCCAGTCCGCCCGCATCCGGAGCACCTTGACAGCATCATCCAGGCACCCCTGCTCAATCAGGGCTTCTTCCATGAGTTCCGCCCAACTGTTGGTCTGGTCGGCCATTCCGGCCCGTCGCAACTCCCGCAAGGCGTTCTGCATGTCAGCCACCGGCATCCCGGAGCCACCCACCTGGGTCAGAAACCATTCCTCAAACTGATCTTCCCCCATCGGAATGTGCGCTAGTGCTTCCATAATTCAGTTTTCCTTTGGCTAAAGGGCGGGCTTTGTATCACATCACCCAACAAGGTACAAGGAAGGAAAACGGGCCTCCCTCGTTGACTCTGCTCCTCAAAACCAATACTGTCGTTGTCGATTTTCAAAGAAAGGATCTGCTGTCGCATGACGACCCAGTTAATTGAAGCAAAAAAAGGCACCATCACCCCGATCATGGAGACCGTTGCCCGCCTCGAGGGGGTTTCCGCCACCCTGGTTCGCGATCAAATCGCCTCCGGACGTGCTGTTCTGCCCGCCAATCCCGCCCACCCCATGACCCACCCGACCATCGCGGGGCGTGCCTTCCGTACCAAAGTTAACGCCAACCTCGGGCGTTCAACCGAACGATCCGCCGCAGGAGAGGAACTCCGCAAGCTCGACATCGCCCTCAAAGCCGGCGCCGATTTCGTCATGGATCTGAGCGTGGGGTCTGATCTGGCGGCCATCCGCGCAGGAATGCTCAAGGCCAGCCCGGTTCCCCTCGGAACGGTTCCGTTGTACGAGGCCATCTCTCGCCTCAAGGGGAACACCCTGAATCTGACACCGGACCTGTTCCTTCAGGTGATCGAGGAACAGGCCCGCCAGGGCGTGGACTTCATGACGCTCCATGCCGGACTGCTCCGCCGCCATATCCCCATGGCCATGAAACGGAAAACGGGCATCGTCAGCCGGGGAGGCGCCCTGATGGCGGAATGGATGAATACCCACAAGCTGGAAAATCCCCTCTTTACTCACTGGGATGAGGTTATCGCCATCTGCCGCAAGTATGATGTCACAGTCTCCCTCGGCGACGGCCTTCGCCCGGGTTGCCTGGCAGATGCCAGCGATGAGGCCCAATTCGCCGAACTCGACACCCTGGCGGAACTCGTTCACTGGTGCCGGAAGGAAGGCGTCCAGGTCATGGTCGAGGGCCCTGGTCATGTTCCCTTCAACCAGATCAAGGACAACATGGAGCGCCAGCAGAAACTCTGCGACGGCGCACCATTCTATGTCCTCGGCCCTGTTGTAATCGATATCGCCCCGGGCTACGATCACATCACCTCAGCCATCGGCGCCACGGCCGCCGCCACCTATGGCGCCTGCCTGCTGTGCTATGTAACCCCGGCCGAACACCTGGGTCTGCCCACGGAGGAGGAAGTCCACCAGGGCGTCATCGCCTATCGCATTGCCGCCCATGCCGGCGATGTGGCTCGCGGCCTGCCCCATGCCCGGGATATTGACGACGCCATGGCCGAAGCCCGGATGGCCATGGACTGGAAGAAACAGTTCTCCCTCTCCCTCGATCCCGAGCATGCCCGGAAACGCTATGAATCCACTCGCGTCTGCAAAGAGAGCGAAGCCGACCACTGCTCCATGTGCGGCCCTGAATTCTGCGCCATGCGAACCAGTAAGAGGATCCATGAAAACACGCCCCATTGACCAAGTCCTTGAGATCATGCGAAAGCTCCGCGACCCGGAAGGCGGCTGCCCTTGGGATCGTGAGCAGAATCTCGAAACGCTCAAGCCGTTCCTGATCGAGGAATGCTATGAACTGATTGACGCCATCGATTCCGGCGATGTTGAGAAACACAAGGACGAGCTCGGTGATATGCTCCTCCAGATTGTCTTCCAGGTTCAACTCCGTCAGGAAGCAGGACAGTTCAGCTTCGATGATATCTGTACCGTCCTTGCCGAGAAGCTCATCCGCCGTCATCCCCATGTCTTTTCCGACGACAAGGTCACCGGCTCCAAGGATGTCCTCAAGAAGTGGGAAGAGATCAAGAACAAGGAAAAGAAAACCGGACGGCGTTCCGTGGTGGACGGCGTCCCCAAGCATCTCCCCGCCCTGATGAAGGCGCATCAGGTCCAGAGCCGGGCCGCCCGTGTCGGGTTCGACTGGTCGGCCATCCACGATGTCATGGCCAAGCTCGAAGAGGAACTCGAGGAGACCAAGGAAGCCATGCGTTCCGGAAACAAGGAGCACATTGCCGAGGAAATCGGAGACCTGCTCTTCTCCGTCGTCAACCTCAGCCGGTTCCAGAAACTTCACGCCGAGGAACTGCTGGCTGCCACCGTCCGGAAATTCTCCCGACGCTTCCAGGCCGTGGAAGCCCGGGTTCACGCCCAAAACAAGCAAATGACCGATTGCTCGATAGCGGAACTGGACGAATTCTGGAATGAGGTCAAGCGGGACGAAAAACATGAGCGTTAAATTCAAGGATTATTACGAAATCCTCGGGGTGCCTCGCACGGCGAGTGCCGAGGACATCAAGAAGGCCTACCGCAAATTGGCCCGGAAGTATCATCCCGACATCAATAAGACCTCCGGCGCCGAGGCCCGTTTCAAGGAAGTCGGGGAAGCCAACGAGGTGTTGAGCGACTCCAAAAAACGGGAACGCTACGACCAGCTCGGTGCCAACTGGCAGGCGGGCCAGGACTTCCGGCCTCCGCCCGGCTATCAGAATATGAATTATGAATTCCGCGGCGCACCGGGTGGCGGACGCGGATTCAACCCCCAGGATATGGGTGGATTCAGCGATTTTTTCGAATCCCTCTTTGGCCAGCAGTTTGCCGGGGGCCACCCCGGTGCCCGATCAGCCATGTGGGAACCGGAAGAGGAACAACAATTCCCCAGCAGCGGCGGGGATCAGGAAGTCGCCATCACCGTCACTCTGGAAGAAGCCTACCACGGCGCAACCAAGAGCATCCGCCTTCAGTCCAACGAACCGGATGCCCGTGGCCGGATGCAAACCCAGACCAAGACCTATCAGGTCAAGATCCCCGCGGGCATCACCGAGGGGTCACGTATCCGACTGGCCGGCCAGGGCGCACAAGGACCCGGAAACCGGCCCGCCGGGGATCTCTATATGCAGGTTCAGATCGCACCCCACCCCACTTTCAAGGTCAACGGACATGACCTCGAAGTCGAACTGCCCCTCACCCCTTGGGAGGCGGCTCTGGGCGCCAAAGTCACCTTCCCCACATTGGATGGCCCCGCCGCGCTCACCATCGCCGCAGGAACCGAATCCGGTCAACGGCTCCGGCTCCGGGGAAAAGGCCTGCGCCAGGGAAAAGGCCTGGAACCCGGCGATCTGATCGTCGCCGTAAAGATCGTGGTTCCGAAAAAAATGTCTGCCCGCGAAAAGGAGCTTTTCGAAGAACTGGCTAAGGTCTCGGGCTTCAAGCCAAGGGGTTAGGAGTAAGGGGTCAGGGTCAGGGGTTCGGTGAAGCGTAGCTATGGAGGGCGCTCGCCAGCTTGGGCAATAAATTGACGAGCAGAAAGGTGGTCAGAAGGGCGGCAAAGGCGAGCCCCTGAACCCACCCAGTCAACCGCCCGAGCGGACCGCCCTTCCGGCAATGGAAATAGACCAGATAAAGCATCCAGGTGATCAGCGACCAGGTTTCCTTCGGATCCCACGACCAATAGCCGCCCCACGCCGCATCCGCCCACAGGGCCCCGGATAACATTCCAAATGTCATCAGCGGAAAGGCCAGTCGCAACACCTCATATTGGCCAGCCTCATACCGTGAACGGTCGTCCTCATCCAGTGATTTCCAGCGAATGAGACTCACCACCAGCAACACAAAGGCAACCGTGGCCAGCGAGTAGGAAATCATGTAGGTCGTCACATGCGGCACGAACCACGCCGACTGCAAAGCAGGCATTCGCCGCCAGACCACATCGCGATCCATGAAACAGGCCCCGATCAGGGGAATGGCCGAAGCAAAGGCAAAATAATGACCCGCCCACGCCAACCCGCCACGCCAGGCCATCACTCCGAACAGGGGCAGAAAGCAGGCCGCCAGGAAAACCTGCACATGATACATATTCCCCAGCGGAGGCTCTCCCGCCACCACCGCATTGAACACAATCAACCCGGCAACAGCCGCCCAGGTCGCCCCGAAAACAGCAAACCCACCCCGCCAACGGCGCCAGATCAGCAACCAGGCGAACCCAAACCCGACAGCCGCCCCCGCAAGAAACAAGCGAAGCACCTGATCATCCACCCTCATGGCGCCCCCTCCTTCCCACCCCAAGTCCCAGAACCCCCAGCATCACCGTCCCGGCAATGACCATCCAAATTCCCGTCACCACGACCAACCGCCCCGGATCACGCCGTGCCGTCAACACCACATAGGTCCGGTTCTGACTGTCATACGACATCAGATAAAACCGCCATCCCTTGATTTCAATGGGATGGTTCACCGCCAATTTTTCTTCCCGCACCGGCTCTCCTTCAATCTGGAAAGCCATATCCGCTAGAAAAAGCCGGGGAACGGGAAACTCCGCCTGGGGTTCATAAAACTCTACTGAAAAACGGTGACAGGCCATCCCGAAGGGTAAGGGCACCGAGCCCCCTTCCCGCAATTGAATCTCCCGGACATAGTCACCCGGTCCAATCGGAAGGGCGAAATCATGTTTTTCACCATTTCGCCATCCCACCAGTGCACCAACCAAGATCACCACCACACCCATATGCACCAGCAAAAACCCGATGCGCCGAAATCCCAGGCCACCCTTCCACGAACAATACAGGATCAATCCGGCCAGAAGACCCGCAAGCCCGATAAAGACTGGCGTCTTAAAAATCGCAGCAGAGGTTCCGCCCCCTGACGGAAAAGCCCCGGCGAGCATGAACAACGCCAGCAGAACCATCAGCACGACTGCCGCCGTCATCCGATTCATGTCGTCACCGCCTCAACAAAGCGGCTCATCTCCTGCTCCGTATGGGCCATGGAAACAAAGCTGACCTCGAACTGGGAGGGCGGCAGATAAAAACCCTGGTCCAGCATGCGGTGAAAATAGGATGCATACGCCTTCGTGTCGCTGACCATCGCTTCATTCAAATTCCGAATCGCCCCACGCCGGAAGAACACCGTGAAAAGTCCACCAGCCTGCACACACACCCGGTCAAGCCCCCGGCATTCCGCATCCCGATTAATGGCGTCCGCCATTTTTCGGGCTCCTGACTCCAGCCGCGCATAGGGATTCTCGCGTTCAAGTACCCGGAGGGTCGCCAGCCCGGCCACCACGGCAATGGGATTGCCCGACAAGGTGCCCGCCTGATACACCCGGCCCAGCGGCGCGAGATGATCCATCCATGACGCCCGGCCGCCCACCGCCGCCAAGGGTAGCCCACCACCAATGATTTTTCCCATCGTCGTCAAATCCGGAATCACCCCGCACAGGGCACCATAGGTAGTCGGCCCGAATCGAAACCCGGTAATGACTTCGTCAAAAATCAGCGCCGCGCCGCACCGGTCCGCCACACGACGCAAGCCCGCAAGAAATCCTGGAGCCGGCAGAACCAGCCCCATATTGGCCGCCACGGGCTCGACCAGAATAGCCGCAAGATCCCGGCCATGGGCAGCCACCACGGCTTCCACGGCTTCTAGATCGTTGAACGGAACAACAAACACGTCTTCGGCCACCGCTGGGGAAACCCCTTCCGAGGAACGGATTCCACCCGTCAACAGGCCACTTCCCGCCGCCACCAGCAACCCGTCGCTATGCCCGTGGTAGCAGCCGTCAAACTTCACAATGCGGCGGCGCCCGGTCGCGCCCCGGGCAATACGGACAGCGGTCATCACCGCTTCGGTTCCGGAACTCACCAGCCGCACCCGTTCCAACCCCGGCACCTTGGACTGCAGGAACTCGGCAAACTCAACCTCCATGGGGGTATTGATCCCGAAGGTGGTTCCGCGTTCGGCCTGGCGCTGAATGGCCTCCACCACCTCGGGATGGGCATGGCCGAGAATGACCGCGCCCCAGGAGCAGCAGAAATCAACCAGATCGCGTCCTTCCACCGTTCGCAAGTGCGCCCCGTTTCCGGAAGCCACATAGAGCGGTGTGCCGCCCACCGACTTAAAGGCCCGGACGGGACTGTTCACTCCGCCCGGAATCACCCGAACCGCCCGTTTAAAAAGTTCGTCAGAATCCATAAGGTCTACTTCACAATTTCGGCGTACCGGCCAGCCCAATAGGAGATCAGGATATCGGCGCCCGCCCGCGAAATGGCCGTCATGGATTCACGCACCATCCCCTTCAGATCGCCCCAACCCCGCTCGGCGGTGGCCAGTAACATCGAATACTCCCCGCTCACATTATAGGCCGCAATCGGCAGATCCGTCCGCTCGCGAAGACGGGTGATCACATCGAGATAAAACAGGGCGGGCTTGACCATCAGGATATCAGCGCCTTCCGCTTCATCAAGATCCGACTCCCGGAGAGCCTGCCGCAGGTCGCCGTAAGAGGCCTGGTACCCGCGCCGATCCCCGCTCTGCGGCGAAGACTGTTCGGCATCACGGAAAGGCCCATACATCGACGAGGCAAACTTGGTCGAGTAACTCATAATGAGGGTCTGCTGGAATCCCGACTCCTCCAACGCGGAACGGATGGCCGCAACCTGCCCGTCCATCATGGCGCTGGGCGCAACCCCATCGGCGCCCGCCGCCGCATGCGACAATGCCACCCGCCTCAACATCTCCAGCGAGGCGTCATTATCCACCTCACCGCCCGCCGTCAAGGGACCACAATGCCCGTGACTGGTATAGGCGCACAGACACACATCCGTCATAACAACCAACCCGGGATAACGGCGCTTGATCTCACGCACCGCCCGGTGAACGGCCAGACGGTCATCCAGGGCAGCACTCCCCGCCGCATCCTTCTGCCCGGAGTCGACCTGACCGAACACCAGCACCCCGCCAATTCCCGCCTGTGCCACAGGCTCCAGGTCCTTGATCAATTCATCCACACTCAACCGGAACTGACCCGGCATCGCCCCGATGGCCTCGCGTCGACCCGCACCTTCAACAACAAACACCGGCCACATCCATTTGGCCGGCCCGGGCAACTCCATATCAAACAGACGCCGCAAGGCATCCGTCCGCCTCAATCGTCTCATTCGAATTTCAGGAAATGTTTTCATCATTCTCTGTTTGAAGACTTCGATGTCCCAAACTTCTTTCGTAACCACGCATAAACGGCTCGTTGTTCGTCTTGTCCAGCTCTCCTGATTTGGGACAACAACCAAATTGTGCTAGCCTTTTCTGTTGTAATATTCTTTGCCCCTTGATTGCACGTTGAACAGAGTGCCCTCAAATTCGACAACTCATCCTTCCCGCCCAACCCCTTATCCTTGATGTGACCAATATGAAGCCTAACTTTGCGATTCGTTGCCGGATCGATCTCGCCCGGTGTCAACCCACACATTTGACAGGTAAACCCATTTCGATCCAGAACTTCTGCCCGAAGACGGGCGGATATGGTGCGCGCAAAGTGAGGGCGCGTTTTTGGGGTTGGCTTCTCCCGCAAAAGATATTGCCCAGGCTTTAGCTCGGTACTGTCATTGTGTGAAAGAATCGGCCACCCCTCTTCATCGCGGAGCTCTCGCAATCGACGACTATATTGAACTGCACC
Organism: uncultured bacterium; assembly: GCA_903934155.1. GTDB lineage: Bacteria > Verrucomicrobiota > Kiritimatiellia > CAIKKV01 > CAITUY01 > JAABPW01. The sequence goes on from CAIZMS010000153.1 coordinate 14,442, forward strand.
ATCGGCAGCCGCCTGTAATTCGTGCGATTCGATAACGCGCCCAATGTTTGCAAGCAGAAACAGCCTAATCTTCTCCTTTGATCCGATTCGATTCATCGATAACCCCTTTGTTGTACTGGAACGCTGAACTGACAAAGTTTAACAGTAAGGCACAGGCGACTCAAAGAGCCTCATTTGGACGGCTGATCGGGATCGGGCCGTTGGATATTTTCCGTCGAGTGCGGACGCAATAGCACATCCCACGGCCGATGCAACAGGTGGTGGAAATGCATTACCGACTTGTCGATAGGCCGCTGTCTTCTTGCCACTAAATTTCCAAAAATCGGGGAACCCCTGAATACGCGCGACCATGCGGACAGTCAATCTCGGGCGTCCATCGACGGGAAAATCCGGCGGTGGCGGCTCATTAGCGATACCGAGACCGTCCACGCCCAGTTCGCGCCACTGTTTTCTGGCACGAGTAGGCCCTAGGTCAGGGCCGCCATGCTTCTTTGATCCACCTACGATGGTTGGCGCAACCTGATGAGCTTGCTGTTGCCAATGCGCCACTCCCTTCCACCCCCGTGATGCCATGAGGTCTTTCAGTGTATCCCCCACAGTGATCTTGTTGGGATACGGCTCTGGCCATTCAAAAAACGCCATTCGATCTTTGGGAAGCGCAACCAGTATGAATCGGGGACGCAATTGTGGCACTCCGTAATCCGACGCCTGAAGAACCCTCCACTCCGTTTCATAGCCGAGGCCGTGCAACGTTAAGCATAAATTCGCCCGGTAATGGGAAAATTTAGCCGAGGCGAATCCAGGCACATTTTCAAGCAAAACAGCCTTGGGCCTCATTTCCTTGATAATTCGCAAGGCATCGGGAAACATGTCCCTGTCGTCGTTGACTCCCAGTTGTTTTCCTGCGATTGAAAAAGGCGGACAAGAAACCCCAGCCGCAAAAAGATCGACGTTCTTCCACCGACTCCCGTCGACGAGCCGCATATCATCTTGCCGAACATCCCACTGTGGCCGGTTCATGCGCAATGTAGTGCAACAATTGCCGTCGATTTCTATGGCGACAACACAATCAAATCCTGCGGCCTCCAAACCAAGAGCCTGCCCCCCGCCTCCCACACAAAACTCTGCGACCGTAAACCGACCCATAATGACCACCATTACAATTAGTTGTGACAGATAACAAATATACGAGTTACGCACTCTACCGACTATTCGCTGTTGCCACAATTTCCCTTTTCTATGAGCCCATCACTCCCTCGACACACGTTGCGGCAAGCGCCTCGATCGCGCCGTCCACCGTGGCCTCAAATCCGGTCACATCCGGTTCAAGCCCGGCCTTCCGCAGCGCTGTCGCCGTCGGCTGACCAATCACCACAACCCGTTTTTCCTCAAGCGGGCCAATACCCCAGGCATCCATGAATTGTTCCACGGCCGAGGCGCTGGCAAAAAACACCGCATCGAAAACGGGAAGAGATTCATACTGGATCGGAACATTATCGTAAAGCAGGCAGTCCGTCACCACCCCGCCCTGTTCACGCAGGACTTTCGCCAGTCCATCTCCCGCCTTATCCGACCGCAACCGAAGGAGGCTCCGTCCCGCCACCCCCCATTTTGCAAATTCCTGCATCAGGCCTTCCGCCCCATAGTCATGCTTCGGCGCCACATCGACGGAGAGACCAGCCTTCGCAAGTTCATGGGCCGTGCCGGGCCCGCAGGCGATCAGGCAGGGCAAATGACGGCGATCCACCTGCTCTTCGGCAAGCAACTCCAGGAAACAGCGCACAGCGGAAGGCGATGTCAGCACAACGGCATCAAACTCCTTCACCGACCGAACCACGGTCCGGGCCTCCGCGCGGGGAACCAGACGAATCAGGGGACATCGAAGGGGGCGCCCCCCGAAATCAACAACACGTCGCGCCGCCCTTTCCTGAAGAGCCTCGCTACAGGTCAGCAACACGCGACGCCCGGCCAATGCGCCTTTGTCGTGCTTTGCCTGAAATCTCACCACATCCCCGACAATAAGAAGTCCCGGCGCATCGCCCTCGGAAACAACCGCCGCGTTCCGGGCCAGGTCACCGAGCGTCGTTTGAATCACCCGCTCGTCATCGGCACCGGCATTGGTCACCAGGGCGGCAGGAGTATCCGGCGACCGGCCTTCCCCCATCAACTGACCCGCCACCTGATCGGCCACCTTACCGGCCATGAAAAATACCAGGGGCAATCCGGCGCGGGCTTCGGCGGTAACCGAGGCGACAGCGCCGCCTTCCGCGCGAGGCGTCATGGCGGTGAATCCCCGGGAAAGCCCGCGTCGCGTCAACACCATGCCTGTCCCCGTGGTGGCGGCCGTCAGACTGCTCACCCCGGGCAGGATCCGGAAGGGAATCTGCCACCGGTCAAGTTCCTCAAGTTCCTCGGCCAGTCGTCCGAACAAGCCGGGATCTCCGCCCTTGAGCCGCACCACACGGAGTCCGCGCCGGGCATAATCCGAGAGCATCCGGCTGATCTGATCCTGGGCCTGCGAATGGTTCCCGGATCGCTTTCCAACGAACACCCGCTCTGCCTGGCGCGGCAACCGCTCCAGCAACCGTTCATCCATGAGGACATCGTACAGGCACACCTCAGCCGAGGCCAGCTCCGCCGCGCCCGCCAGGGTACACAACCCATCGCTTCCTACACCGGCCCCGACAAAGCGAACCGCCTTGATCATCAGGTTGCGGAGGGCCGTCATGGCCGGGTCGCCCTGACGAAATGTCATCGCCAGCGCCCCCTGCCCCGCCGGTGCCGGAAGGTCTGCCAATGAAATCCATTCCGTCATACGCCCGGAAAGATTCAGCCGTGCCAGCGCCGCACCGGCCATCAGAAGGGCGTCATAATGACCTGCATCCAACTGGGCAAGGCGATCCTCAATGTTCCCCCGGACGGGTTTCAGCGCGACACGGGGAAAGCGTTTCCGGCACCACGCCTCGCGCCGTTCACTGCTGACCCCGATCACGGGGGCATCCGGCAAGTCGGCAACGCGGCGCCCGGGCGGAAGAATCAGGGCATCCCGCGGATCTTCCCGCCAGGGCAGCCAGCACCAGTCCAGTCCATCGGGCATGGGATCAGGAAGATCCTTGGCACTGTGGATGGCCAGATCGAGACGGCCTCCCAGCACGGCCTCATCGAGGTCGCGGGTAAAGAAATCCGGAGGGCTTTCCCGCAAGTCGGTCTGGCGATCCCGGTCGCCGGGCGACGACACCGGGATCAGCTCGAACTCTACACCGGGCAGGCGTTCCCTGATGCGCCGGAGCGCATCACCCGACTGGATCAGCGCCAACCGGCTTGAGCGGGAGCCCGCCTTGAATACTTTCCTGGATGCGTTCATATAAATGATGATGATTTCGAACAATACAGAGACTCTGCTCCATAACCATTTCCAATAACCCGGATGTGAGGCGTTGCCAATGCTTCAGTCCGTCCAAATCCACCACCTGAAGACCCGGCACCTGGCCATCCAGCCTCGGATCCACAGTACGCGGCATGGCCAGGTCAATGACCAGCACATTTTTTTCATGGTCAAAAAACGGGGCATGGCCTTCATGCAAAACATGACCCGGCGCCTCAACAGCGGATAACACCACCGTCACGCCACTCAACCGGTCGCGAATCCCGTTCAGGGTGCAAACCTCGACCTGATCAGCCCATTCAGAGGGCACTTCAGGGCGATTGACATGGTAACACCAGATGCCGCGACAGCCTTTTCTGACACACTGCTCCACGAGTCCCCGCCCAACAACGCCGGATCCGATTACCATGACAGTCTGCCGAGCCAGGTCGGGAATGGCCTGTTCCAGATAGGCCAGGCAGACATCCTCGATCTCGCCCCCCTTCAACATCGGCCCCACCTTCACCCGGATTTCCTTCGAAACATGCAGGGCCACATCCACCCACTCCCGAAGCATGCCGTTCGCCCAGCCATTCGCCACCGCCTCATCCATGGCATCCTTAATCTGGGCGGTAATATGAGTCTCGCCGACGGATTGGGAGCGCATACCGGCCGTTACCAGGCAAAGATGCTCGACCGCCTCGGGGCCGACCTTGCGATAGTGCCCGATCTGGTCCAATTGGTCCAGGTTCAGCAGTTTCTCCAGCAGGCCGATCGTTTCCTCATCTGGCGCCGCTGCCGCGATCACTTCAATCCGGTTACAGGTGTTGAGGATCAGAAATTCATGAACTCCCCAAATCTGGCGGATCATGGCGCCGACACGCTTGCGATGGGCTTCTGTCAGATGGAACCGTTCCCGTTCATTCGCGGACAATACCTCGTGGCTTGTCCCCACCACCACCAGACTCATGGTCTCCAGAGCCGCGAGATGGCGGCTCAGGCTGTCCTTCACCAAACGCGACTGGCGGCAAGATCGCCCGCCGGTCGAGACCGCAACTTGCAGGCCGCCGCGCCGGACCGAGGCGGGCGTCACGAAATCCCCTTCGGGCCAGTTGACATCCGCCGCACACGCCAGGATCCGGGCCGCTTTAGCGCCCTCCAGAACCTGGCGATTCACGGCCGCATCGTCGGTGGCCGCAAAAACAACCACAGCCCCATCGACATCGCGGAGCTCAAACCGCCGGGGCACATGAATCACCTTCCCCAACTCCACAAGGACTTGGATTTCCGGGTCAATCTCAGGGGCGACAACCGTCACAGTGGCTCCAGCGTCCAAAAGAAGACGGGTTTTACGAAGCCCGATTTTCCCACCGCCAACAACGACAGCAGACCGCCCCTCGATCAAGAGGTTGACGGCCAGATCGGCTCGAGTTTTCCCAGAGGTTCTCATGCAAAATACGTCATGCTGGTTTTCTTGAATTCCCGTAACGATAGCAGGAGCTGTCCCGGCGTCAATCCGGCCGAATCGCCAAGGCGAACAAAAAGACGCCGGGTCTCCTCCCATTCACCGGTATGGATCATGGCGTACAGGGTAAACGGGAATCGATCGGTGCGGGGCCGCTGATAACAATGCGTAACGGCCGGATCGGCGGCAATGCGGCGCCCGACCTCCGTCATGGACGCCTCGGGCACATCCCAGACGCACATCCCATTGGCTGTAAACCCCAAATTCCGGTGCCTGACAATCAAGGCCACCCGCCTCAATACGCCGATGGCCGCCCAGGCAGTCAATTTTGAAAGCAATTCCTCTTCCGACAATCCCAGTCCCAGTGCCACCGCTTCGTACGGCCGTTCTGTCAGGGGGAGGCTTCCCTCAAGAGCGCGCACCAGGGCCTTTTCCGGCGGGGTGAATTCCAGCATGGTAGCGTCCTTGGCCGCGACATGCGGAGACGGCGGCACAGGAACCCGCTCGTCGCGAGCCCGCGTCCGGGAATCGAATGTCACATCAATTTTAAATCGTTTGATCGCCGGAAGAACCAACAGGTCATACGGCGCGCTGTTCCGGCGGAGTGTCTCCAATTCGCGATCAAAATCAGAATGCCCTGTCGCCAAAGTGAACCAGAAATTCGGCCAGTGCCTTCCGTTCGGACCGCCGGGCAGATCGGGATTCAATTCGTTCGGCCATCCCCGCTCATACCCATGGGTGACGCCGGGATGACTGCAAATGAGGCCTGCTTTTTCGACCAGTTCACCGTCCGGAATATCCACGGCACAAAGGGCGCTGCGATATCCCAACCGACGCGCGTCAAATACGGCGCCAAACCGGCGAACCTGCCCGGATTCCATGAAAAAGTGAAGCCGGCTCAGGACCTCTCCGGCAGAGATTCCGAACCGTTCCCCTACCGCCTTGAACGGTTCTGAAACCAAGGGAAGCCCCTGCTGAAGTGCCCACAATAATTCCGCATCCCGTTCCGTCATGGTGCCCTGCTTTCAGAGGGTTGATAGGAACACGAGGGTTCCCCGGCAAGATAATCCCCGGTGGCCGCCAGGGCACGGGCACGGCAGCCCCCACAGACGGCCCGGTACTCACACACTCCGCATTTTCCCCCGTACCCATCCACATCCTGAAGCTGACGGAATACATCCGAGGCCTTGTAGGCCGCCATAAAATCCAAACCAGCCTTCCGGAGGTCGCCCGCCGGAACATCACAAAATCCGCACGGCTGAAGAATTCCAGTATGGGAGATAAAGACAAAGCCACGCCCTGCCATGCAGCCGCCCGTCGGGGAGCCTGGACGAGTCCCGTTTACGGGCATGTTGAGACGATGCCGGACACGAATCACCTGGGGAGCGCAGGTGGTCTTGATCCGCAAGGGCCCCCTGGCATTCATCCGCACCGCCCATTCAAGCGCCGACTCACAATCCCCGGCCGCAAGCGCAAACTCCCTGATCCCGGATCCACGGCCCACCGGAACCAGAAAAAACAAATCGAGTTGGGACGCGCCTTCACGCAGGGCGAGTTCACGAATCGCGGGCAGGTCATTCAATGTCGCCCGGGAAACGAGGGCATTAATCTGGAACGGCAATCCCGCACGGCGGGCACAGTTCATCGCCTTGAGGTTGGCGGCAAAAGAACCCGGCACCCCGCGAAAGGCGTCATGCTGATCCGCCGTCGCCCCATCCACACTGAGACTGATGGCCGTAATCCCCGACTCGCGCATGCGTCGAACCGCCTCATCATCGACGGAAATGCCGCAGGGTGCCATCACCACGCGGAGCCCCCCGCCTGAAGCCCGCTTCGCGATCGTCCACACATCCGCCCGACTCAAGGGCTCCCCGCCGGTAAGAATCAACAGGGGCTTGCTCCCCAGCGCGACCAGCGACTCCACCACCCGCAGACACTCCTCGGTCGTCAGCTCGCCTTCATAGGCGGTATTGCGGGCCGACGCACGGCAATGGCGGCAGGCCAGCGGACAGCGCCGCGTCAGTTCCCAGGCCACCACCTGCGGCCCGTCATCAGATCCCTGAAAATGACTCTGCATCACGCCGTAATCTCCTCATCGGACAGGTAACAGGCCGGATCCACACCCCAACGGGAACCGGTAGCCGCCTCTGCCCGAGCCCTGAAATTACCGCCGCACACATCGAGAAACCGACAGGCTCGACACCGTCCGGTAACATGTTTTTTCTTGTTCCGCAATTCTCCCAGCAATTCGATACTGGAATCACTCCAGATGGCGCTGAAGGAACGTTCACGAATCGTGCCCAGGCATTGGGTTCGCCAGAACTGGTCAGGATACACCGAGCCATCCCAGCCAATACTGGAAATCCCCTGCCCTGAACTGTTTCCACCATTCATCCGCAGCAATTCCAGAACCCGTTGGGCCCTTTCCAGATTCCCCTCCCGCACCAGCCGCAAATAGAGATAGGGACCATCGCTATGGTTGTCGACCGTCAACACTTCCTTCTGGAGCCCGCGCCGGGCCAGGTCAGCTGTACGGTCAATAATCAGATCCACAATCCGCCGGGTATCGTCATGCCCTAAATCACAAGCCTGGAGATCGGCTCCCCGCCCCGTCGGAACCAAATGGTAGAAGCACACTCTCGGAATGGACTCCGCCTCCAGCAAATCAAAAATCGCCGGGATGTCTCCCGCCGTATCGGCCGTGATGGTGTGGCGCAGGCCAACCTTGAGCCCGACCGACTGGCAGGCATGAATTCCGTCCAGGGTGCGGCTGAACGCCCCTTTCATGCCGCGAAACCGGTCATGAACCTCCGGACGGCCATCCACGCTGATGCCGACATAGGTGGTACCCGCGTCCTTGAGGCGTCTGGCCATCGGCCCATCCAGCAAAGTCCCATTGGAGGAGACCACCGCACGAAGCCCGCGACCCACGGCATGAGCGATCAGTTCAGGCAGATCAGGCCGCATCAGGGGTTCGCCGCCAGAGAACAGCACCACGGGGCATTGAAAGGCCGCCAGATCATCCAGCACCGCCATCGCCTCCCGGGTATCCAATTCCGAAACACTCCCCGCCTGCCCCACCGCCGCATAGCAGTGCGAACAGGTTAAATTACATCGGGCCGTGATATTCCAGACAACCACCGGTTTCTTATCCGCAGAAAACTGGAGCAGGTGCGAAGGCAGGACGGATGAACGCCGTCCATAGCGCAAGGCATCAGACGGTTCCACCTGTCCCAGATAAAGCTTAGAAATTCCAATCACAGGGGCATTATCCCACAAGGCCGCACTTCAGGCCACAGGCTTTTCAAGTCAGGCGGAAACAGCCGCATCAAGTTCGATCTCGAAAAGGAGATCATGGCGGCAAACGGCGGCATGGGCGTTCACGACGGGAAAATCCTGAATTCCGTTTGCGCGGCAGTAGTCCGCCAGCAGCGGGGCATCCCGCATATCCTGGAAATACCCGATGGCTCGCGTTGTGTTTTGCCAGGCCATGCCGCGCGACTCCAGAATCGCGCCGACCACCTTCATGGTCAGGTCGATTTGTGCCGCGGTATCCCCGCGATGCATCGACTCGCCGCCCGGGGCAATGCTGGCCGTACCGGAAATCAACAGCTGGCGGCGACCGGGAAACTCGAGTTCCATGGCGCGACTGAATGAACTTTTATAGTTCGTCGCCTCGCACTGGAGCGGAGAGGCGATCACTGAGATTTTGACATTCCGGTGCCTGGGCCTGACCACCAGGGCTCCCGCCACGAGGGCAGCGCCCTGCGGATTGCAGGCTCCGATGCCGGTACTCGCAGGAACCCGGTTATTGAAAACGCCCCGCTCCTCAAAAAAACGGGTTCGAACCCCGTTAAATTCACCGTACCAGTCGAGAAGATGATCCAGATACAGCCAGGTTCTGACCACATCAAGAAACCCCAAGCCAGCCTGTTCCAGAACCGCTTCCATTCGTTCAAAAACCTGTCGGGTCTGGGCCGCGCGGGGTGCGGAGAGATCGGAAGGCAGAATCCCGGTCAGCCAGCAGTAATCGGCATCCGCATCCGACCAGGCCGACCCCACCACGACTCCATCCAGCTCAAGTCGCCTGACGGGAGTCCCCTTAAGCAGAACAGCCTGAAGTCCGGCAAGATGCTTTCCATTGCAGGGATCCCCTTGCAACCACATCATGGGCCAGCGAACCTGACCCATGACCGTCCTGGCAATCTCATGAAACTGACACCCCCCGAACACCCATTGCGCCAATACATCATCAGAAGTTTCCGGAAATCCGTGAAACACAGCCATCGGATCGTTTCCGACCCGCTGGACTCCGAGACAGGACTCCGTAATCCCACCATAGTCTATCTGGCGTGAAAATTTCATCACATCCTTGTGTTTCATGGTCACCGTCTTTCCACTTCCCCCCTTACAACGACAACACATAGTCAATCAGATCATCCAATTCCCTGGATGACAGCTTGCTCGTTCGTCCATGCTTATCATCCGGGTTGAATTTTAAAAAGGCCTCTTTCAGAGTGGTGGCGCGCCCATCATAGAAATAGGGAGCCGTACGCCAGCATTCCACCAGAGAGGGCGTATCGAAGGGCTTGTCCTTGTCCATGCCCTCCCCCGTTCCAACATCATAACTCCCCAAGTCGGTATACAATGAGCCGGAATGACATCCGATACAGCCTGCCTGCTTGAACACCTTCTGCCCCCGCTGCGCCGCCTGACTCAGCTTTCCCTTTACCAGATACGGACTAAGAACCAGCTTCAGCTTCTTCAGATACGCGTCAATCGCCAGGGCATCCTCTTCCGGACGCACGGCAAACTGGATGAACTTCAGGCCTGACCGAACCGCCTTTTGGGCATTCTCACGAATCCCCAAGCTCATCGAGGGGGGTGTCTGAATACTCAACAGCATATTCTTGGTGTTCTTGGGATTTCCGATGCCGTCATTAAGAAGATCCCAGTTCAACCCATCGGCACGACCGTCGGGATGACAGCTGGCACAACTCTGCCAGTTCTGGAAACAGAACCGCGCATCGTTGAAATATCTCTCACCCGTCCGTTCCGTGGACAGTGCCATACGCGGTCCCAGCGCCATCGTCTTCGCAGTCCCCTCTCCCAACGGAATCACCGCCAGTTCGTCGGAGTAATACAAACCGGTCACAGCCTGCCCGTTCGCCAGGCACAACCCGCGGGGCCCATTTCCGGAAAGAGCAACCCGCCGCCGAATACCGACCAGAAAACTCAAATCGTTGGGGATATCCGCCAGGCCTTGGGATACCCCGACCTTTTCGCCCTTCGCAACGCGGGCAAACCTTTCATGCAAGGCCATCCGGTCAATCACACTGACCTCATGAGTCCCCGCATGGGCCACACAG
>CAIZMS010000154.1 GCA_903934155.1 uncultured bacterium
CTTCGCCCTCGGTCCCCACGAGCTTCTCCTCCTGGCAAACCGGAACTCGCCCCGCTCCCTTGAGTTGGCCCGGGACTATGCCGCACTCCGACAGGTTCCCGAAGCCAACCTCGTTACGCTCGATCTTCCCTCCCCCACCCCCCTCGAGATGTCCCCCGCTGACTTTACTCGCCTGATCCTGGACCCGGCACAGGCGGCGGCGCGGATACAAGGCGTGGACGACCACATTCTGGCATGGGTGTATTCGGTGGATTTTCCAATCCGTATCACCTCCACCCCGCCAACCTCCCTCCAAGGAATCACATTCCTGAAAGGCAAACTTCCTGCCCGGGACATCATCGAACGCGGCTCCTATGCCTCGCCCCTGTTTGCCGGGCCGGACAACTCGGCCCATCCGGGATTCCCCTCCCAATCTCTGGATGTTCAACGCGCCTGGCTCGGAAAAGACACCCCTCTTCCCAGTATGATGCTGGGATTTATGGGATCCTCCGGGAATACCCGTGACGAAATTCTGACCTGCCTCCGCAACGGAGCGCGTGCCGATCAATCCCGACCCGACGGCACCGTGTTGATCGTCACCAATAACGATGTACGCTCCCTCTGCCGGGCATGGGAATTTGCACCCGCCGCCCGCGAATTATCCGGGCGGTCCATCAGCACCGTGATCACCAATGACTATCCTCAAAACAGAATCGCCTTGATCGGCCTCATGGCGGGTGCGGCGACCATTCCGGGTCTGGACGCAAACCGCTTCGTCTTTCGCCCCGGCGCCATTGCGGATCACCTGACCAGTTTCGGGGCTGCTTTCGACGCGAGCGGCCAGACCAAAATTACGGAGTGGCTCCGGGCCGGCGCCTCGGCCGCTTCCGGAACCGTCACCGAGCCCCTGTCTATCTGGTCCAAATTCCCGACCGCCCGGGTCTTCGTCCATCCCGTAGCAGGCTGCACCCTGCTGGAGAGTTATTTTCAGGCGATCCGCTGCCCCCTCCAGATCCTCATTCTCGGCGACCCGCTTTCCGCTCCCTGGGGGTCGGCCTCGGCCGTCACGCTCGGCGGCCTCCCCGCGGGAATCCTTACGGAACGCCGCACGGTAACCGCAGAACTCCGCACTCGCGACGGGGATTTCTTCAACCGGTTCCTGTTTTTGCTGGATGGCAAAACACTTCAACCGACAGGCAAAAGCGCCGAGATATTGCTGGATCCAGCCGTTCTGCCCCCGGGCCGCCATAAATTACGGGTTGTGGCGTACACCGTGGGTTCGGTACGATCCCAGATATTTTGCGAGAGCGCCTTTGAGGTTAAATAATGGAACTCAAAAAATGCGTGTTTTTTGATCGCGACGGGATTGTCAACCAGTCGCCCGGCCCCGGCTATGTGGAACGGTGGGAGGATTTCCATCTTCTGCCCGACTTTGTGGAATCCCTCCGAATCGTAACCGCACTGGGTTATGCCGCCATCATTATCTCCAATCAGCAGGGGGTGGCACTGGGCTGCATGACCGCCGAAACGGTCGACGATATGCACCAACGGCTCCGTGATATCCTTAAACAGCAGCACGGCCTCAGCCTGCTCGACATTTTCTATTGCCCCCATA
>CAIZMS010000155.1 GCA_903934155.1 uncultured bacterium
AGGCACGCATCGCCTTGGTCTTTTTCTCGAGCGTGTACCCTTCGCCCGTAACCTTCACCTTGCACCCGACAAACTCCTCGATTTTTCCTTTTGGAACCCGCACTTCGCTTCCGACCTCATCGACCAGCCGGAACCAGGTCATTAGGGGAGTGCCATCCTTTTTCTTCGTCTCCATCTTGGTGACAGTCCCGGTAATCGTCATTTCCTGAACAGCCATCTCCTTCTCGGCGGGCTTCTCCTTGCTTGCCACCTTGTTCGGGGTATTGCCAGCCCAAACGCCTGTCGCCATCATCGCCATCATCATCAATCCTGCCAAGCATTGCTTCTTCATGTGTCGCAGTCTCCCGTTTTCATCAATTTAACAGCCGTTCACCCACGCGGACAAACCCAGCCGCTTTCTTATATATATAATGACTAGTATTAGGCATGCAACAATTAAATAGCGAGGTGCGGCAGGCCTGCAAAGCAATTCGCGAAGCAGGGGAATTCCTTCGCAAAATCTACTTGTGTTCCAAATTCCGATTCTGCATACTGACCTCTGTTTTTCACGAACTGAATCATAATAGCGACGATCAATAGGAGATACGATGATGGAGAATGAATCCCTGCGCGAGCCGAAAAATACAACCGTAATGTTCCTTGCCTTATTGGTGGTGGTGGTGGTCATCTGGGGTATCGTGGCCTCGGTAATGGCTTCCAATCGGCGCAAGGATTGTGAGCGCCTGACAGCCGAAAAAGAAGCGATTCGCATGGAGGCCGATCAGATCAAGCAGGAATGCCAGATCAAGGGCGATCAAGCTGAGAAGCTCCGCCTCACCGCGCTGGAATGGACCCGGCAGCACCAGCTTCAGGTTCAGGAAGAGATGCGCAAAAAGTCCGACGAAGCCGCCAAGCAGGCGAAACTAAAAGAAGCGGCTGTCAAGAAGCCTGTTGTCGCAGTCAAGGGCAAGGTTGTGCCGGTCAAGAAAAGCAGCACCAAGCCTTCCGCTTCGAAAAAGGGCGTCCATAAAGCGCACTCGTAAAGGTTTTTAAAAAAAGAGTTTTCTGCGGGACGCTTGCAAGCGTCCCGTTTTTGTTTTTTGTTGCCAGCATTAATAAAGGAGAATTCAGCATGTCAGGAATTTTCAAGGCTTATGATATTCGAGGGATTTACGGCGTCAACCTGAACGAGGCTCTTGCCCGTGATATTGGGCGGGCTTTTGTGACCTTTCTGAAATGCAAAAAGGTGGTCATAGGTTATGACATGCGTCCCCACTCCAAGCCCCTTTTTGAATCCCTGTGCAAGGGTATCACCCAGCAGGGAGGGGATGTAATCAACATTGGCCTGTGTTCGACTCCGATGTCTTACTATGCCAATGGGTCTCTGGGCGCAGACGCCAGCATCATGATTACCGCCTCTCACAATCCAGGCGAATGGAACGGCTTCAAGCTCTGTCGCGAGCAGGGAATTCCGATCAGCGGCGCAACAGGAATCAAGGATATTGAGCAGATTGTAATGACAAAAGCATTTGCCGCGCCCGCCGCGAAAACGGGCACGGTATCCACTTGCGACATTGTGCCTGCCTATGTGGCCCATGTGAAAAAGGCGGCAAAACTCAAGCGTCCGGTCCGGATTGCCGTTGATTTCGCCAACTCTATGGGAATTCTTGAGGCCAAGTGTTTGGAAGGCCTGATCGACATGACCCGCCTTTACGATACGCTGGACGGCACATTTCCAAACCATGAAGCCAATCCCCTGAACACGGAAACCCTTGCGGTACTTGAAAAGACGGTTCGGGAAGGAAAGTATGATTTTGGCGTCGCTTTTGATGGCGATGCTGATCGGGCCGGGTTTGTGGATGAAAAGGGAACGATCGTTCCCATGGATATGATCACAGCCCTGATCGCAACCAGTGTTCTCGAACAGGAAAAGGGTGTGATCTTTTATGATCTGAGAAGTAGCTGGGCTGTTAAGGAAGTGATTGAAGCCAGTGGAGGAACCCCGATGATGAGCCGGGTGGGGCATGCCTTCATCAAGCAGCAGATGCGTGACAACAAGGCAATTTTTGCCGGCGAACTGTCGGGGCATTATTACTTTCGGGACAATTACACCACCGAGAGCTCCGCGATGGCCGTTCTCTATATCGCCAATGTCATTACCAAGACCGGCAAAACACTGTCGGAATTAATCAAACCTATCCAGCGATATTTCGCCAGCGGGGAAATCAATTCCGAAGTTCACAGCTCAAGCGCCGTGCTGGACGCCATTCGAAAAAAATATAATGACGGAAAACTCTTGGAATTGGATGGCATTACGGTCGAATATGCCGACTGGTGGTTTAATGTGCGCTGCTCCAACACAGAGCCCCTGGTGCGTCTGAATCTGGAGGCGAAAACCAAGTCGGTCATGGACGCGCGCCGCGATGAATTGCTCAAGTTGATTCGCGGAACCTGATCCCCGTGAACGGAGTCGTACATAATGGGGCAGGGGAGAGTGAATCCATGACAACGCTGGAAGACTTGCTTTCGAATGTGATGCGGGAAGCCTTTCAAAAGGCGTTTCCGGATATCGATTCCGACTGGGTGGCTGTAATGGTTGTTGCCACCACCAACGCAGAGTTCGGAGACTATCAGTGTAATTACGCCATGGGGTTGGCAAAGACTTTGAAGATACCCCCGCGTCAGATCGCCGAGACAGTATTACGTAACACGCCGAAGCACGAGGCCATCGACAAGGTTGCCCTTGCCGGGCCCGGATTCATCAATATCACATTGAATGCTGAATGGCTGACTCGCATGGTGCTTGCGGTTGGTCGTGATGACCGGTGCGGCGTACCGCAAGTGGGGAGTGGTAAAACGGTCATTCTGGACTATTCCAGCCCTAATGTTGCCAAACCCATGCATATCGGGCATATCCGATCAACCGTGATCGGAAATGCGATTGACCGGCTACACCGGTTTCTCGGGTACCGCGTTCTGGCCGACAACCATTTGGGCGATTGGGGAACGCAGTTTGGCATCATGATTATGGGATATCGCCACTTCGCTGATCCCGCGGCTTTGGCCGTAGGGCCGGTTGAGGAGCTTGAACGCGTGTATGTTAAGAGCTATGAACAATCTAAACAGGACGAGACGTGGTTGAACCAGGCCCGTCAGGAACTGGTTAAACTTCAGGCTGGCGATCCCGAGAATCGCAGGTTGTGGCAGCGTTTCATTGAGTTGAGCCTGACTGAATTCGATCACATTTATAAGCGGCTTGATGTGAAATTCGATCTGGTTCGAGGCGAAAGCTTTTATCATGACCGGCTTGCCGGAGTGGTTCAGGATTTGATTGAAAAGGGTTTGGCTCGCGAAAGTGATGGCGCGTTGGTGGCGTTTCTGGACGAAGAGAAGCTGCCTCCCTGTATTGTGAAGAAAAGCGACGGTGGATTCAACTACGCCACCACCGATCTGGCCACCATTGAGAGCCGGATTTCGGAATTCCATCCCGACAAAATCGTCTATGTGACGGACGAGCGACAGCAACTTCACTTCAAGCAGGTTTTTGCCCTAGCCCGGAAACGTGGCTGCGTCACTCGGCTTGAGCATGTCTGGTTCGGCCTGATGCGCCTTCCGGAAGGAACCTTCTCAACCCGACAGGGTAATGTGATCAAGCTTGAGAAATATCTGGACGAGGCCGAGGCTCGTGCCCTGATCATTGTGAAGGAAACCAGTCCCGATATGCCCGAAGCCCGGCAAAAGGACATCGCCAGGGCTGCCGGAATCGGCGGGGTAAAATATGCTGACTTAAGCCAGAATCCTCAGAGTCTGGTGACCTTCAGCTGGGAAAAGGCACTGGCTTTGGATGGAAATTCAGCGCCGTACCTTCAGTATGCCTATGCTCGCATCGCCAGTGTGCAGGATAAGTTCAAGGACCAGTTCCCTGGAGTCGATCTCGCGAAATTCTCAATCAGTCTCGACCAACCCATTGAACGAACCCTGGCTGTGATGATCCTCCAGTTTCCTGAACTGGTGATTCGTGCTGCCGAGAGCTATAAGCCCAGCGTGCTGGCTGATTATCTTTACGGCTTGTCATCAGTCTATAGTACCTTCTACCAAAATGTTCCCTTTCTCAAGGCGCCCGAAGGAGTCCGGGAAAGCCGGGTCAATCTTTGCGCGATTGTGGCCAGAATCCTAAGACAAGGGTTGAATCTCATGGGGATTGAAACGCCTGACCGGATTTAAGGTCATGCTTGCATCCAGCCTGGCGTTGACTTGCCTGAAACGGTATGCGATAGTGCCTTCGATTTTTCCAATGACCGGCTACGGGAGGCCTACATGACACCGTTGATCGAGAAACTGTTAATTCTTCAGGATCGTGACCTGAGGATTTTGAAATTCGAAAAAGAGTTGGCTGACATTCCTTTGCGGAAGGCAGCGATTGACTCCATGCTGGACGATCATCGACAGGCCGTCGTGAAGGCGAAGGATATCCTGAAGGGGCGCCAAGCAGAAATCAAAAAATCGGAGCTGGAAATCGAATCATTCCGGGAAAAAATCAGAAAATACCGGGATCAGCAAATGCAGCTGAAGAATAATCAGGAATTCCGCGCCATGGAAAAGGAAATCGAGGGCGTGACGAAGTCTATCCGACAAGTGGAAGATCGAATTTTGGAAATCATGGAGACCGTGGAGACAGCCCTGTCCGAGGTCAAGTCATGTGAGGACTCTCTTAAAACCGATGAAGGGAGCGTTAAGCACGAGCTCGTTGCTATTGATAAGCGCGCCAATGACATCAGGGTCGAACTCGAAGATGTCAAAAAAGGAAGAGCCGTACTGGCGAGCGAGTTGGATGCCACGCGGATCAGCCAATATGACCGAATGTTCAGAAACAAAAAGGACAAGGTCTTGGTGGCCGTTGAGGATAACGGGACATGCGGCGGGTGCCACATGAAGCTACCGCCGTACATTTGTCACGATGCAAGAAAGCAGGCGGAAGTAGTCGCATGCGGTTATTGCGGACGGATGCTGTACTAGGTGTTGATATGGAAAGGCAGGGGGCGATTGGTCGCTCCGGTCTAAGCGCAAGCCGACCGGAGAGGAAAGTCCGGACTCCACAGGGCGGAATGCCGGTGCCTAA
>CAIZMS010000156.1 GCA_903934155.1 uncultured bacterium
AGTTGGCCTGGAGCACCGTGTCGGTACCGCATGTCTTCCAGACGCGCGCTGAGATGACCACTCTCGCACAAGCCTGGTACCGCCGGGAGTGCTCCGTGCCCGCGGAACTGGCTGGGCGCCGGCTTTACCTCGTGTTCGAGGGCGCGGCGACGATTGCGGATCTGTACGTCAATGGTCAGCACCTCGGTCAACACCGTGGCGCCTATACACGCTTTCTGTTTGACGCCACCGCGGCGCTGCGACCGGGTCAGAAGAATGTGATCGCCCTCCGTGTGAACAACGATGAGAAGAAGACCGGGGACTGCCTGCCCTCCGGAACCCGCCTGTACAAGGTCTGGGGCGGGCTCTACCGCAAGGTCTGGCTGCTGGGAACAGATTCCCTTCACATCGATCCGACCGATTCTGCCTCACCCGGCGTCTACTGCACACCGACGAATGTCTCGGAGGCCAGCGCCGATCTGGCCGTGAAAGTGCTGGTTCGCAACGCCGGCGCAACCCCTGAAAACGCGCAGGTGGTGGTTACGGTGCAGTCGCCCGCAGGCGCAACGGTTTTGACGCTTTCCGAACGCGTGACCGTGCCGGCGGGGCAGCGTGCCGCGGTGGATGTGAAAGGCAAAATGGAGCGGCCGTTGTTGTGGGCGCCCGGCGCGCCGAATCTGTACCGGGTTCTGGCGGAAGTCCGGCGGGGCGAGAAGACGGTGGATGCGGTTCGGGAGCCAACCGGCTTCCGTTCGCTGATCTTTAAGGACAGGGCGGTGACCCTGAACGGCAAGCCGATCCGACTGATGGGAGTCAGCCTTCACCAGGAGACCGAAGCCAAGGCGTCGGCGCTGGGCGACGAGGACTTCCTGGCGAACTACGCGCAATTGCAGGATCTGGGGATCAACTTTCTTCGTCTGCCGCACTATCCGCACGCACAACTGGAATACGATCTCTGTGACAAGCTCGGGATCTTCTGCTGGGCTGAGAACGGGCATTCCAACAAAGACCAGATTTCCCCTACAGGAGATCAGATTACGACGGAAATGGTGAAGCAGAACTACAACCATCCTTCAATCGTGGTGTGGTCCGTCGGCAACGAGGCGGGCCAGGAGCCGGCGGAGCATTTCGTTCCCGTGGTGAGGGCGCTGGACAGCACGCGCCCGGTCATTGTGGCGAACATGCAGTGCGATAACGCCGATTTCCGTACGGCGAACACGTATCCCGGTTGGTATGGCAAGGGTGACGGGGACATGTGGGATGCCAAACGATCGGGATACATCTCGGAGACCGGCGCGGGCGGAGTCATATCGACCCATTGCGACTATTCCGAGGCAAAGAAGATCATCAGTGCGTACGAGCCGGAAGAGTATCAGCAACTTGTCGCGGAATCACGCTTCCAGCTCGCCTTTCGTGATCAGGAGGACCGGATCAGCATGTTCCTGTGGTGGATCATGCGCGATTTCAATAACACGAAGTACAAAGGGCATGTGGGTTGGAACACCAAGGGCCTCATGACCTACGCCGGTGAGAAGAAGGATGTCTACTATTTGTACCGGAGCTTCTTGCGGCCGACGGAACCGACTGTGCGGCTCACTTCCCAGTGTTACTTCCTTCGCCAGGGATCGGTCACCAACGGCATCAAGGCCTACAGCAATGCGAAGCGTCTGACATTGGTGGTTAACGGCGAGAAGGCCTCGACGCTGGAGAATGGCCTGTATAAGCACGGCAATGGCCGGCGCGCCGAAAATGTCTTCTACTGGCCTGTGGCGCTCCGCACGGGCAAGAATGTGGTCCTGGTGTCCGACGAGGCGGGCCATACGGATTCCGCAGTGCTTTACTTCTACGGCAAGGGGGGAGCGCCCGAGGTGCCTGCCGGGAAACCGCTGGTCACGGGGCTGAAGACATCCAATCCGAAGAATCAGGCCTACTATATGGATATGCCCGTGCGGGCCCAGTGGCCCTTCTACTACGATCTGGACTCCACGGCGGATAACTCATTCGACGCCCTGCCTGAAGCCGTTCGCGGCGCGACGTGGATTACCACGCGCCGTTTGACCAAGGAAGGACAGGCGTCCTCTCTGGAGTTTACACTGACGCGCGCCGCCAAGGTCTATGTGATGTGTACAAAGGCTGAGAAGGCTCCAGCCTTCCTCACGGCGGCGGGTTTGACGGAGGTTCCCGGCACCCAACTGGTCTGGCGCGATGACGACTTGCTGCTGGTGCCGGCGCAGCTGTTCGTGCGGTCTGCGGCGGCTGGCGAGACGATCCGCCTGGGACAGGCGGATCGCGACGCCGTGGTGCTTGTCAAAGAATAACAAGGAAGGATGATTCGTGAAATCAGAGAATAAGGTCTTGATACGTGTGGTTCAATTGCTTCTGCTTTTCGGACTTCTGGTCAACGGAGGGGTTGCCTTTGGAGCGAAGAAGAAAATCGAAGCAGGTAGTGTCATAGAGTTCCCGTTTGTCCCCCTGCCGGGCGCCAAGATTTACGCGGACAAATCGCGTTCGCCTGAAGCGCGGGCGGCGGCGGTGCTGGCGGAGATGACAATCAAGGAGAAGCTGAACTGTGTGAGCGGCTTCAAGCATTTTTATTCGCCGCCGATTGAGCGCCTCGGGATCCGTCCGCTCTATTTCTCCGATGCGTCGCAGGGGGTTCATATCCGCGAGGAGCTCAATACGGGGCTCGATCAGTCCACGGCCTTTCCATGTACGCTGGCGCTGGCCGCCACGTGGGATCCCGGGCTGGCGAATCAGTTTGCGCGTGCGATCGGTGAGCAGTGCCGGGCGGGCGATATTGCCGTACTGCTGGGGCCGGGCATGAACCTGTACCGGAATTCCCGGTGCGGGCGCAATTTTGAGTACATGGGCGAGGATCCGTTTCTGGCGGGCCAACTGGTGGCTTCCTATGTGGCCGGGATGCAATCCTCCGGCACCATGGCAACGCTGAAGCATTTTCTGGGAAATAACAGTGAAACTCTCCGTAAAACAAGCGATTCGGTGATGAGTGAGCGCGCCCTGCATGAGCTCTATACCCCGGCATTCAAGGCGGGGATTGAGTCGGGCGCCGGGGCGGTCATGACCAGCTATAATCTAGTGAATGGCGAATGGGTGGGGCACAGTCGCACCCTGGTGGATGAGCTTTTGCGAAAGGAGTTCGGCTTTCAGGGCCTGGTAATGAGCGACTGGCATGGCGTGCATAATACGGAAAAATTCATGCACTGCGAAATGGACCTGCTGATGCCCGGGGCGAGAAACGGCGAACTGGAGAAATTGTTCGCGGATAAGAAGTTTTCCGAGAAGGATCTGGATGGGAAGATCCTGCGCTGGTTGACGGCGTTCTTTAAGATGGGGTTTTATGATCGTCCGCAAAAGGATCCCTCGATGCTGGCGAAATTCCCCGAGCATGAAGCGATTGCGTTGCGGGCGGCCCGGGAGTCGATCGTGCTGCTCTCGAATCCGAAATCGATTCTCCCTCTGAATCCGGCGGCCTATAAAAAAATCCTGGTGGTTGGCGACGCGGCAAAGCACTCCATTGGGGGGGGGGGCTCGGGCGCCGTGAAGGGATACAGCCGGGTTTCGGTGTTGGATGCGCTCCGGAAAGAGTTTGGGGATCGGGTGACCCACAGTTCAGAACCGGGCGAAAGCGAGGTCAGGAGCGCGGATCTGGTGATTGTGGCGGTTGCGACCTCGGATGCGGAAAACCGGGATCGCGCGTTTGAACTGGGGAAAGGGGGGGCGGGTGTCGCGGCGAAATGTGCCGCGCTCAATCCCCATACCATCCTCATTTCGCAGGTGGGGGGCGGCTATGCGATGACCGATTGTTATGACAAGGTGGCTGCGCATCTTTTCGCGCTGTTCCTTGGGCAAACTCAAGGTACGGCGATCGTGGATGTGCTGATGGGCAGGGTCAATCCGTCGGGTAAACTGCCTTTTACCATCGAGAAACAGTTTGCGGATTCTCCCGCTTCCGTCTATCCCACCGTTGAGGTGGCGGAAAGTTTTCCGGATGCGGGGAAGAGCAAATGCGGCCGGGTTGAATACAAGGAAGATGTTTTCATGGGCTACCGGTGGTATGAAGCCAAAAAAATAGCTCCGCTTTATCCCTTCGGCTTTGGCCTGAGTTATACCGCCTTCAAGTATGATGACCTGAAGTTATCGGCGAAGACGATTTCGGGCACGGATGCCCTGAAGGTCAGCTTCACGGTTGCCAACACCGGCAAGGTGGCCGGGGCGGAAATCGCCCAGTTGTATGTGCAGGATACGCACAGTCGTGTTCCGCGACCGGTCAAGGAACTGAAGGGCTTCAAGAAGGTGATGCTGCAGCCCGGGGAAACCTCGAAGGTTGAATTGAGTATCGGCCTGAAAGACCTTTCCTATTGGGATGAGTCGGGTCATGGCTGGAAAGCGGAACCCGGCGCCTTTACCATCCTGATCGGGTCCTCTTCCGCGGATATTCGATTGCAGGGCGTATTTGAGTTGGTAAAGTAACGTGCATAAGTTTGAAATATAAAGGAAACAGTCATGAAAGTATCGACGATCCCGTTATTCGCAGCCATGGCGCTTGCCCTGGCTTTGCCCTCGACAACTCCGGTTATCGCCCGGGAAGCCCCCGTGGTTTCCAGTGAGACCAAGGAGCAAAAAGATGCCCGTATGGCCTGGTGGCGTGAGGCCCGTTTCGGAATGTTCATTCACTGGGGGCTCTATTGTGTTCCCGGTGGGGTTTATCACGGCAAGCCGCTTTCGACCTATGGGGAATGGATCATGGCCAAGGCCAAGATTCCCATCGCGGAATATGCGGCGTTCGCCCCTCAATTCAACCCGGTCAAGTTCAACGCCGATGAATGGGTGAAGGTGGCCAAGGATGCGGGAATGAAATATATCGTGATCACGGCCAAGCATCATGAGGGCTTTGCCATGTTCCCGTCGAAGGCTTCCCAATATAACATCAATGATGCGACTCCGTTTAAACGGGATCCGCTCAAGGAGCTGGCCGAGGCCTGCCGCAAGCAGGGGATCAAGCTGGGATTTTATTATTCACAGAATCTAGACTGGTACCATCCCGGGGGCGGGGTGAGCCGGTCCGAGGATTGGGATCCCTCCCACAAGGGTGATCCCGACAAATACGTAGACGGGATTGTGATCCCGCAGGTTAAGGAAATCCTCACCCAGTACGGCGAAATTCCCATTATCTGGTGGGATATCCCGGGTGGAGTGATCGACAAGCCGCGCGCCGATCGCATTTATAAGACGGTCATGGCATGCAATCCGAACATCATCATGAACAACCGGTTGGGTGGGGGCTACAAGGGCGACACCGAAACCCCGGAGCAGAAGATTCCGCCCCAGGGGTATCCCGGCCGCGATTGGGAAACCTGCATGACGATCAACGGGACCTGGGGCTACAAGATCAAGGATTTGAATTTCAAATCCACTCAGGTGCTCCTTCACAACCTGATCGACATCGCCAGCAAGGGCGGCAATTACCTGCTGAATGTCGGGCCCTCGCCCGAAGGGATCATTCCCGCCGGGGAAGTGGAGCGGCTTGCTGAAATCGGCAAATGGCTCCAGGTGAACGGTGAGGCGGTCTACGGCACCTCGGGCACGATTTTCGGGGAGGAATGCGGATCGTTCAGCGATACCGAAAAAGACAGCAAGGGAAATCCGATTTTCAACAAGAAATGGGATTGGCGCTGCACTGTCACGGCCGGGAAAGTCTACATCCATCTCCTGAAATGGCCGGGAGCGGCGTTTGCCTTTGATACAAAGGGCCGGATGGGCGCGGTCACCAAGGCCTATATGCTGGCGGATTCAAAGAAGGAATCCCTGAAAGTGACCCGGGAGGGGACGACGTTGACGGACTGGTGCATTCTATGTGCTAGGATTAGACAGTTTAGGAAACCCTACACTAACTTTAACTTATGATTATGTGGCTCGA
>CAIZMS010000157.1 GCA_903934155.1 uncultured bacterium
CCGAGGCTCTGCCCCTCGCCGGTCACAATGTCGGCCCCCATCTGCCCCGGCGTCTTCAGAAGCCCGAGCGAAACCGGATAGACCGACATGATGGCCATGCAGCCCCTTTTGTGAGCCACCTCAATCACATCGGTGAAATCATCCACCGCACCAAAGAAGTTGGGATTCTGAAGAATGATTGCGGCCGTCTTGTCATCCAGCGCCTGGGTGATCCGGTCACGGTCGCTCTGCCCATGCACCACGGGAATTTCCTCGAAGTCGACGGCGAGGTTGCTGGTATAGCTGACCAGAATGTTCCGATGTATGGGGTTGACCCCGCTATCGAGCAGGATCTTTCGGCGGCCCGTGAGACGGATCGCCATCATGGCGGCTTCATACAACGCGGTGCCGCCGTCATACAGCGACGCATTGGCCACCTCCATATCCGTGATACGACAAATCGCGCTCTGATACTCAAAGATCGCCTGGAGCGTGCCTTGCGAGGCTTCCGGCTGGTAGGGCGTATAGGCCGTATAAAACTCGCTCCGGGCCGACAATTCATCCACGCAGGCGGGAATGAAGTGATCGTAATAGCCGCCGCCGAGAAAGGAAATCAGGTCGTGGGCATTGCGGTGCGAGAGCTGGTGCAGGTGCTCATACACCTCGGACTCGCTCCGGCCCGCCGGCAGGTTAAGCCCCGGACACCGTACGGAAGCCGGAATATCGGCAAACAAGGCATCCACATTGGGAACGCCGATGGCCTTCAACATGACATCCCGGTCAAGATCGGTGGTAGGAATGTAGGGCATTTCAGTGCTCCGCCAGGAAGGACTCGTACTGGGTCGCCGTCATCAGGGATCCCAGCGTGGCGGCATCAAAGGGCTTCAGTTTGCAAATCCATCCCTCGCCGCTGGCGGCCTGGTTGATCAATTCAGGGGCAGATCCCAGCTTCCCGTTCACCGCGCTCACCGTTCCCGATACCGGCGCATAGACATCGCTGGCCGCCTTGACCGACTCGACCACCAGGAGCGAATCATGAGCCTTCACGACTTTGCCGATTTTCGGCAAGTCCACAAAGGTGATATCCCCCAGGGCCTCCTGGGCGTGGTCGGTAATCCCCACCGTCGCCTCATCCCCCTCCACTTTCAGCCACTCATGATCGCGCGTGTAATAAACCATGTTCGAAGTCATGTCGTCACTCCTTGCCTGTTTTAAATAGCCTTGTAAAATGGGGCCTTTACAACCTCCGCGTCCAGCAAATTCCGACCGGTATCCACCTGGATCCGGGCTCCCGGCACCGCGCAGGCCGGCTCCACATAGGCGAATCCAACGACCCTCTGAAGCGTCGGCGAAAACGAGCCGCTCGTGACCGTCCCGATACGAACCCCATCCGCCAGAACCGCCTGCCCCGCCCGGGCAGACTGTCGTCCCTCAATCTTGAAGCCCGCTAGAACCTTGGCTGGCCCCTGCTCACGCCGCCGCCGAACTGCCTCACATCCAATATAAGGCTCCGTCTTCGCGGCATAACGCTCCATGGCCGCTTCCTCCGGACTCACCTCCTCGGACAATTCATGTCCGTAGAGTGGAAGCCCGGCTTCCAATCGAAGCGTATCCCGTGCACCGAGTCCGGCCGGCTTGACCCCCGCCTCCACAAAGCGGTTCCACAACTCCACAATCCGGGTCGAATCCACATACAGCTCAACCCCTTTTTCGCCCGTGTAGCCGGTTCGACTGACAATCGCTTCCCCGCCAAAATCAAAGGTTTTGAACCTGAAATAGGCGAGTGAAGCCACCTCTATACCCAAAACCTGCTGAACTTTGGCAAACGCATTCGGCCCCTGAACATCGATCTTGGCCAACCGCGTCGAGGCGTCCTCAAAAGCAATCCCGGCGGGCAAACGCGAGCGGATCCACTCACGATCCTTAGGCAGGGTCCCCGCATTGACCACAACCAGCCATCGCTCGGCATTGAACCGGTAGGTGATCAAATCATCCAGAATCCCCCCCTCCTCATTCAGGAGAAAGCCATATTTGCACTGGCCGTCCCGCATGACCCGGACATCGGTCGTCAAAAGGAGGCTAAGCCCCGCCATCGACCCCGGTCCGGAAACCCAGAACCGGCCCATGTGGCAGGTATCGAACATCGTCACATCGGTCCGGGTCCGGTGATGCTCGGCTAGAATTCCATCATACTGAACCGGCATAAACCACCCGCTGAAATCAACCATGCGGGCGCCCAGTTGAACATGGGCATCACAAAGGGGCGTTTTCTGAATAGAAGTCATAAGGAAATGAAGTGAAGCGAAAATCAAGCAGGGACGCAATGCCAAATGCGCCCTACTTGATGACTTCCGTCATCTTGAAGATCGGCAGGAACATGCAGATCACAATTCCGCCAATAACCACCCCAAGGAACACCATCAGCAGCGGCTCCAGAAGCGAGGTCAGAGAGGCGAGCATGGTCTCGACTTCATCGTCAAAGGTGTCCGCCACACTGGCCAGCATTTCATCCACCTTGCCTGTTTTTTCGCCAGCTGACAGCATTCTCACCACCAGAGTCGGAATACAATCCTTGCCATCCAGCCCGGATGAAAGCGTGTCGCCATGTTCAACCGCCTTGCGGGCATCCATGATCGCGGCCTCGATCACCAGGTTTCCGGCCGCTTTGGCGACAATTTCGAGGGCGTTGAGAATCGGCACCCCGCTCTGAACCAACTGACTGAGCGTCCGCGAAAAACGAGCCACAGCGACCTTCTGGACTAGAATTCCGAACACGGGTGCCTTGAGCGCAAAACGATCCATCGCCCAGGCTCCGGACGTTGTTTTTTTCCATTTTTTGAACAGCCAGAGGGCCAAAATAATGGAAGGCACAATGATGATGGCGTAGTGCTTGATCCCATTGCTGATATCCACCAGAAACTGGGTCGGGCCCGGAAGTTTTCCGCCAAAATCCTTGAACATTCCCGCAAACACCGGAACGATGAAAATGATCATTCCGGTGGCGATGATCAGAGCCATGGACAGCACCACAACGGGATAGGTCATGGCGGACTTCACCTTGCGGCGCAACCGGGCTGTTGCCTCCAGCAATTCCCCGATCCGCTTCATGGTTTCGGCAAACTGACCGCTTTGCTCACCCGCCCGGACCATATTGACATACAAGACATCAAAGATCTGGGGCAACTGCTGCAGGCTTTCCGAAAACGAGGAGCCCCCCTCGATGCTTTTCTTCACCATCCCGATCGCGATCTTGAAGTTGGGATTGATCGCCTGTTCCTCAAGCGTTTCGAGGGAAGCGACAATCGGCATCCCGGCCGAGAGCATGGCCGCCATCTGGCGCGAAAAGCCGGGGAGCTCCTTGCGCACAATCTTCTGTGCCCCGCGGATTGTCTGTTTTTTCTTCGCCGCCGTCCTGGTTACCTGAGCCGTCACGGCTTTCTTCGGCATCGCCGCAAGAGGTCGGGCGCCCCCTGCCCCTGCTGCCGGAACGCTTCCCCGTGAACTGGATCGAAGTAATGGACTCATCGTGGATTCCCGCTATTCTCCGCCCGTCATTTCCATGGCCGACTCCAGAGAGGTAAGCCCCTCCCTGACTTTTTTCAGTCCGGCCTCCTTGAGGGTAATCATGCCGTTGGCGCACGCCGCCTCCCGGATTTCGCCGCTGGTTGCCCCCTTCATGATCAATTCCTTGATGTTATCCAGAACCGGGAGCACTTCCATAATCGCTCCCCGCCCCTTGAACCCCGTATTGTTGCACTTCGGGCATCCCACCGCCTTGTAAACCGGCACATACCCCGTTGCCTCATCCCCGGCTTTCAGGAAATACGCGGGGTCTATTTTGTTCGCCACCAATACATCCACGGGAAGCTCAACCTGCTGACGGCACACGACGCACAATTTCCGGTATAGGCGCTGGGCTTGGGACAGCACCAGGGACGAGGACAGCAGAAAGGGAGGGATGCCCATGTCAATCAACCGGGCAATGGCGCCGGCGGCATCATTGGTGTGCAGCGTACTCAACACCAAATGCCCGGTCAGCGCGGCCTTCACCGCAATTTCAGCGGTTTCACCGTCACGAATCTCACCCACCAAAACGATGTCGGGATCCTGCCGAAGAATGGATCGGAGCGCCGCCGAAAATGTCAGCCCCACCCCCGCATTCACCTGGATCTGGTTGATCCCGACCAACTGGTATTCCACGGGATCCTCGCAGGTCACAATGTTAACATCCGGCTTATTCAACTCCTGAAGGCAGGAATACAATGTCGTCGTCTTTCCGCTTCCGGTCGGCCCTGTCACCAGAATAATCCCGTGCGGCTGACTGATGGCGTACGACATGGCCTTGAAGGCGTGATCTTCCAGCCCCAGCCCCCCTAGACTTGGGAATAGCGCACTTTTATCCAGCACGCGCATCACCACCTTTTCCCCGTGGATGGAGGGCAGGATACTGACGCGGATATCCACTTCCTTCCCGAGCGCCTTGATCCTGAACCGGCCATCCTGGGGAATCCGCCGCTCGGCAATATCCATATCGGACATGATCTTGATACGGGAGATGATGGCCGGTTGATAACTTTTCGGCGGACTCGGCCGTTCCGACAAGGATCCATCAATCCGGTACCGGATCCGGAGGGTTTTTTCCTGGGGCTCAATGTGAATATCACTGGCCCTAGTTCGCAGGGCTTCTACCAGCATCATATTCACCATTCGAATAACCGGCGCGCCCTCCGCGCTCTCCATCATTTCCTCGAGACTGACTTCCTGCTTTTCCTCTTTTCCGACCTGAATATCATTGTCGGAATCCTTCATGATATCCTCGAGGTCAATCTGGGACTCGGCCTCAACCGGCGCGAGGGCCTTCGCCAGGGCATCCTGAATATCCTTTTCGGCGGCAACCAGCGGTAAAACCTGCAACCCGGTAACCGTATGAAGTTCGTCAATGGCCAGAATATCGAAGGGATCGCCCAACGCCACGACCAATGAGCCGCCCGCCTTCATAATGGGGAGAACCAGTCGCTTCCGGAGCAGATCGGCCGGAATGGTTTCCATCAACTGGGGATTGGGCGTAAAATGAACCAGCGTAATCGGCGCCATGCGGAGATATTCCGCCAGACTGAGAGTCGCCTCCACGGGAGTGATTAAAGCGTTATCAAGCAGGTATTTTTCAAGCCTGAGCGACGCCTGCTGGGCGCGCTCCTGAGCCTGCTTAAGGGCATCCGGAGTGATGGCACCTCGCCGGAGCAGAATGTCCGAAATTTTTGAACTATGGGAAAGGCTCGTCATAAAACAGTCCCACTTCTAGGCGAACCCCGGATAAGAGTCAAGAGGCCACACCACTTAATAGACATCGCGGGTATTCACCTCGTCACGCGAACCTTCCCGGGCCCGCCTCGCCGCCCGTCGCCGAACTCGCCAATAGAGAAAGCCCCCGAAGACAGGGACAAGCACCGCCACCAGCAGCACCAGTACGGTCAGATCCCTTGGCAGATCGGCCAAAATGGCCAGACGCTCGGGCATGAGAACCATCACCAGCGGATAAGCCGCCATAAACGCCATGGGGATCACAACCATGGCACAGACCATTCCCCGGATATAATCCGAAAACTTCGCTGTCATAAGCGCTCCCTTCCCGTTGCCAGGACCTATCATGCGCCATGAGGCGGCAAGGCCCCGTTTTCATTCAGATACTCAAGAACATCCTCGGGAAGCGGCCCCTTCCCGGACCACACAATCTTCCGCATGACCGATGTCGTCGAATCAGGACTCCCGATCCTGAACACCAAAGGAGTCCCAGGCAGGATAATGCAAGGGGGAAACTCTCCCTCGTGCAACTGAATATATTTGTCCAGCTTCAGGGGTATGGGACCCAGGCCGTTGTACTGGATGTACTCTCCGCACACTTGATACAGGCGCTCCGGATTCGCGGGCTCAACCTTGACCGAAGCCGCCACTTCCTTGCGCTTCGACTGGGTAGCCTTCTCTGACCGGTTCTTCCCGTACACCGACCAGACAAACCCGATCTCGGTCAATTTCTTGACCCGCTCGGGGGATAATGACCCCATTTTTTTGCGATGCCGCTGATTCGCCACCCAGTTGGCAAGATTGGGATCCGCCGGCCAGGAGGACGGAACATCGCAGTCCCCGTGCTTCTTCTTGTACTTAAGGATACGCTGGAACATTTCGTTCCAGACCTTGTCGGCCGGTGCCCAGACAAACCCCACCTGATCCAGACGGGCCGCCAGACTTTTCTGCAAATCCCCCATCTTGTGCCGGTAGCGTTGCATCGCCACCCAGCGACCCAGCTGAAGATTCAGCTTCCAGTTCGCCGGAACATGACAGTGCCCCCGTTCTTTTTTAAAAGCCTCAAGAACGCGAAACATGTCCTCCCAATTCACGCTTTGCCGTGCCATGACACAACCTCGCTGTTATTCGAAAAATTCTGGCAGATCATCCTTCACGTGCCATCATTCTGTCACGCTGGATTGGTCCCTGACAACTTCTTTTATGCCATCAATTCTTGGACGGAAAGACACATTGTCTTAGAGCGATCGGATTCGAAGGGCGTCTTTGAGCGCGGAGTCAATGTCCCCCTCGGTAAATCGATCCGTAAGCTTCCTTACCAATTTGCCCTGTGCGTTATAAATCCAGAACTGGGGGAGCCCTCTGATGCTCAACGCCGACAAGATGGGCGCGTTGAAATCCTGAACAACCACTTTTAGAAGCACGATGCGATTCGTCTTTTTGGAGGCAAGCGCCTGGACATAATTCCCCTCCCTCACACTGGTCAGCGAGCGGGGATGATGAAACTGCACAACATTGATGAGCCCTCGTTTCAGCGCGGCATCAATATTGATCACCTCGCCCCGGCTGATCACGACGGACTGATCTTCTTCTATTTCCCGCCATTTCCCGGACCGTTGCCACTCCCTGGGTTTGGGCGCCTCTTCCAAATCGATGGGAGGGGGCGTCGGGCTGCTCTCACTGGCCTCCGCCGGCGGGGCCACTTCCTCGTCCCGACCCGGTTTTGTTTTGCCCTGCATGGACTTGAGAAAAACCACAGGCTCACTCAGAATCTGCCCGTTTTTCTTAAGCCGCAGGGTATTCTGGTCAAACTGGATGAAATCCACAGACTCATACTGCTTCATGGAAAATTTCATCGAAACCCTGACCGGGGAGTCCGGAACAATACTTTTGATATCCAGGGGGTAACCAAAATAGGTCGCGCCATCATTCACGGCAAACGAAAACTTTCGTCCGGAAAAACCAGTCAAGCGGCCTTGAATAACCTGTCCATCATGAAGCGTCAGGGTGTCGGCCCCGGCAAACGACACCATCAGCATGAAAAAGAGAAAACCGGTGGCCCGATTCATCATACACCTCATTATTCCCATTCAATGGTGGCGGGCGGTTTTGAACTAATATCGTAAACTACACGATTGATTCCCGAAACTTCATTGATGATCCGGCTCGACATCCTGGCCAGGGTGTCGTACGCAACCCGCGACCAGTCCGCCGTCATCCCGTCCTGACTCTCCACAATTCGGATCGCGGCAACATTTTCATAAGTCCGGCTGTCGCCCATGACTCCCACCGTTTGAATGGGTAGTAATACGGCGAAAGATTGCCAGATCTTCGAATACATGGGGTCTTTCAGCATTTCCTCTTGAACCCGGATATCCGCCTTCTGCAACAGGGCCACGCGCTCCGCCGTCACTTCGCCGAGAATTCTGACAGCCAGGCCGGGGCCCGGAAACGGCTGACGATTGACCAGGTAATCCGGCAATCCCAGTTCCCGTCCCAGTAGACGGACCTCATCCTTAAAGAGCTCGCGCACCGGCTCAATCAGCTTGAACTTGAGAT
This sequence comes from uncultured bacterium, assembly GCA_903934155.1. Lineage (GTDB taxonomy): Bacteria > Verrucomicrobiota > Kiritimatiellia > CAIKKV01 > CAITUY01 > JAABPW01. The sequence continues at coordinate 7,840 of CAIZMS010000157.1, forward strand.
CCGCCGGCAACCCTCCCACATTATGGTGACTTTTAATGGTGACGGAGGGCCCCCCGATTGGCGACGCACTCTCAATGACATCCGGATACAAGGTCCCCTGCGCCAAGTAATCGACCCGGCCGAATTTCCGAGCTTCCTCCGAGAACACATCAATAAAGGTTTTTCCGATGGCCTTGCGCTTCAGCTCGGGCTCCACCACGCCCTTGAGCGCCGACAGGAATTGATCCTGGGCATGCGCCACATGCAGGTCTACACCAAAGGCCTTTCCGAACAATTCCTCAACCTGTTTTGCCTCACCGGCCCGGCACAGGCCGTTGTCGACAAAGACGCAATGCAATTGCTTGCCGATGGCGCGATACAGCAGGGCCGCCACCACCGAGGAGTCCACCCCGCCGCTCAGGCCGCACAGGACATGGCCCTCGCCCACCTTCTCGCGAATCGCCACCACGCTCTCTTTGATGAATTGGGCCATCTCCCAATCCGGCCGGCATTTACAGACATCAAACAGGAACCGGGACAAGATCGTGGTTCCCTGAGGGGTATGAACAACCTCGGGATGGAATTGCAACCCGTAGATGCGGCGGGCTGGATTGCCCATGGCCGCCACGGGACAGGTTTCCGTGCGGGCCATGACAGAGAATCCCTCCGGCATCCGCTCCACCTGGTCGCCATGGCTCATCCAGACATCCAACTCCGAGGGCATGTCGCGAAACAACGGGGACGGCTCCACCACTGACACCCGGGCGCTTCCATATTCACGCTCACGCCCCGGCTTGACGGCACCATTCAGCAATTTGGCGGTCATCTGCTGTCCATAGCAGATGCCCAGCACCGGAACCCCAAGGTCATAAATGGCCGGATCACACAAGGGCGACCCCTTGTCCAGAACACTGGCCGGACCGCCCGACAGGATGATGCCCGCCGGTTTTCGCGCCGCCAATTCAGCCGCCGTGGTATTGAATTTCAGGAGCTCCGAATACACCCGCTGCTCGCGAACCCGTCTCGCGATCAGCTGGCTGTACTGGGAACCAAAATCGAGAATCGCTATCCAATTATGACCCTGCATAAATCTTACGCCTTTCGAATCAGTTCCCGGAATTGGGCAAACAGGTAATAGGGATCATGAGGCCCCGGCGACGACTCCGGATGATACTGGACACTGAACATCGGTTCCTTCCGATGCGCGAGGCCTTCAACGGTCTGATCATTGAGATTGAGATGCGTGACCTCGACGGCTCCCGAATCCAGGGAGGCAGGATCCACTGCGAAATTATGGTTCTGCGACGTGATCTCCACCGCGCCGGTTCTCAAATTCTTAACCGGATGATTGCATCCATGATGCCCGAACTTCAGCCGATAGGTTTTGCCGCCGCAGGCCAGTCCCAAAATCTGATGCCCCAGACAAATCCCCATCATTGGCACCTTCCCCAATAAGGAACGGGCCGCCTCAATGGCATAGGTTACCGCCGCAGGATCCGCCGGACCATTGGACAGGAAAACTCCATCGGGCTTCAATTTCAGTACTTCGGCGGCGGGGGTCTGGGCTGGCACCACCGTCACATCCATTCCCGTCCGGCGCAGACACCGCAGGATGTTCCACTTGATACCGAAATCGTAGGCCACAACCTTCAGGTCGGCTTTGGGAAGGGACTCGGCAATGCCCCAGGACTGGGTCAGCGTACCCTCGGGATCCCAGGAATAGGGCGTCTTGCAGGACACTTTCGCGGCATAATCCTGACCGTCAAGCCCGCACCAGTCGCGAGCCTTTTGCACCGCCTCGGCCTCCCCCACCTGCCCCGTCACACTCATAAAACCGCGCTGGGTTCCTTCCGTCCGGAGTCGCGCCGTTAGAGAACGGGTATCCACCCCTGCAATCGCTGGAATAGCCCATTTCACGAGATACTCCGTCAGGGAACCGTCCGCACGCCAGTTGCTCGGGGTATTCATCTCATGGAGAATAAAGCCGCTGGCAAAAAGCCGGAGACTTTCCATATCGGCCTGATTCATGCCGGTATTGCCGATTTC
>CAIZMS010000158.1 GCA_903934155.1 uncultured bacterium
ACCCTGGTTTTCACCCCCGTCAATTATTCGACGCTCCAGACCGTCTCGATCCGGGCCATCCCGGGCGCCAACACGGGTGAAACGGCCACCGTCAATTTCAATTCAAGCTCGGCAGACTCCGTATTTTCCGGCTTGAATGACCAATGGCTATATAATGTAGTGCGCGCCATCCCGGAGGCTCTGGCCGGCGTTCAGCTGGAGCCGCAATCCCTGACGTTGGCTGAAGACACCCCGACGCTCATCAATCTCGGGGTGGTCGGTGCGGTTGCCAGCAATACGGTGGTGGTTGGTCCCGCGCGCGGAACCTTTTCCCCGACCAATGCCCTCTACACGCCCTCCACCAACTATTATGGGGTCGACAGTTTTTCCTACTATGTCACGGTGGGCGGCACGGTGACGGTTGGCTCCGTATCGCTGACGATCACCAACACGGGTGATGCGGTGGCGCTGACGTCACCCACCAATGGTTCCGCCTATGCCGTGGTGGCCCAAATCCCCCTGTCCGTGGGGGGGTACTGGGACGGCGGGCGGATCGATTATTTTGCCGACGGGACCTTGATTCAGAGCGTGGGTAATTCCCCCTGGGCCGGGGTGTGGACGAATCAGGTGGCTGGCAGTTATGCGGTCAAGGCCGTGGCCTATGATGTGTCCGGCCTCGCCTCCACCTCAGCCGTGGCGAGCCTTGTCGTGACCAATGCGGGCGGAGTCTGGTGGACGACCAACTCCGGGTCGTGGGGCGGCGGCAGCAACTGGCTGGCGGGTCTCGTGCCGGGAGGCGCAGACCGGGCACTGTTCACCGAACAGGATATTTCCGGGGTGGTGACAGTCCGCCTGGACGGGGCCCGAACGGCCAACCGTTTGGTGTTCGGGGATGCCACAGTCGTCAGCGCGGGCCTGCTGATGGATTCATCGGCGATAGGGAACCCGGTCGTTGATCCAACCGGTCCGCAGCCCGACACCTGGATTGTTTCCGATGGAGGCAACAGTTTGAATACCCTGACCCTGCCGGGGGCAGGAGCGACGATCGAGGTGCGTGATTTGGGCGAAATGCCGGGGACGCTGGCCGGCGGACCGGGAGACTATCTGCTCAAGATGGATGCGGGGATTGTGGCCGCCGGTGGTTTGATCAAGGAAGGGGCGGGCGCCTTGCTGCTGACAAAGACCAACCAGATTGACGGGGGCCTGGCCCTTAAAACAGCCCATGGCGGCGTGATGGTGGGCAATACCGGGACGCTGGGATCCGGGCCGGTCACCCTGAATGAGAATACCTGGCTGGGGTGCCAGGAGGGGAGTGGCGTCAATGTGACGATCACCAACACGGTACTTCTTGCGGGAACCGCCAATGCGAACTACCGCATCGGGCCGGGGATGGCGGCCTCCCTGACGGTGTCCGGCAACATTACCGGAACCAACAGCACGAGCGGCAGTGCGTTGTACCTGGGCGGGCAGGGGCGTGACCTGATGGCGACGGGTGAGACCCTGCCGTCGTGCAAGACGTATAATACGCTCGGGGCGGGAACCTTCACGCTGACGGGGGATGTCAATCTTGGCACCCGGACGTTGAACCTGCTGGGGAACTGGCCCTGTACCGGCGGCTCTACCAACAAGGTGCTCGGCGGCCGGATCAGCGCGGGAACCCTGAATTACAACCACAGTGCTTCGGATGGGACCTCCCTGACCCTCATCGGCGGCACTGCGCAACTGACTCTTACAGGAAACCTGAATTTCTATTCTTCTTACGCCGCACCCCTGGTCATCAGGGATCAAGCGCAGGTGACTGTGGCCGGATTGCTTTACGGTTACACGCTGACGATCCAGGATCAAGCCCGGATCACCGCGGCCGGCATTTATGGCCGCAATAGCGACCACAATCCGTCTGTCACGTTTCTCGGAGGAACCTCCTCGGTGAATGTTGTCCGGACCAGCAAGGCCTATTTCGATGGAGG
>CAIZMS010000159.1 GCA_903934155.1 uncultured bacterium
CGTCACCATCCCGTGAGATTCCAGGAGTTGGAGAATCGGTTCGCTATGATGGACATCAGGCATGCTTCATTTACCTTTTTTTGGCCCGCTGGTTCTCTTCCAGCTTCAAGACTACGGATTCAGGATCCTGTGATTTCGTGATGAGATCCTCATAGTTGATCCGCCCCGCCTGGTAGAGCGCCATCAAGTGCGCATCCAGCGTGATCATCCCCCACTTGGCACCGGTCTGAATTTCCGATGTAATCCGATATGTCTTATTTTCGCGGATCAAAGCCTGGATAGCGGGCGTCGTGATCATGATTTCAAAAGCCGCCACTCGACCGGGACCATCGGCGCGAACCAGCAGAAGCTGGGACACCACGGCGATGACGCCCGAGGCCAACTGGGTACGAACCTGGGACTGCTGCCCCATCGGAAAGGCATCCACAATGCGATCCACTGTCCGTGCCGCACCAGTGGTATGCAGAGTGGCAAAAACCAAATGACCGGTTTCCGCCGCCGTGATCGCGGCACTCATGGTCTCCAGATCCCGCATTTCACCCACCAGAATCACATCCGGATCCTGGCGCAAGGCGCGACGCAAGGCTTCGCTAAAGGACGGCACATCCACCCCGATTTCACGCTGGGTAACCACGCACTTCTTGTGTTCGTGATAGTATTCTATCGGATCCTCAATGGTGATGATGTGACCATCCCGCTCCATGTTGATCAAATCGATCATGCACGCCAGTGTGGTCGTTTTCCCGGATCCCGTCGGCCCAGTCACCAGAATCAACCCCCGCGGGCGGAAAAGCATTTCCTTAATCTGGGCAGGAAGGCCTATTTTGTCCAATGACATCAATTTGGAGGGAATCTGGCGAAGCACCATTCCCACATGACCCTTGGATTTCAAAACGCTTACGCGGAAACGGGCAGCCTTTCCGAAACCAAACCCAAAGTCCGTCCCCCCACCCTCTCGAATACGCTGCTGGTGATCCTCGGAAGTGATGCTCTTCATGAACCGCTCGGTATCTTCCGGGTTCAACGGGGTGGCGTCAATGGATGACATCCGCCCGTGGAGGCGAAGCACCGGGGGCACCCCCACTTCAAGATGCAAATCGGAGGCGCCCTCGTCGACCACCAACTGCAGAAGCTCACTCATCTCAATCTGGCTGCTGTCGATCATTATTCCTGATCTCCCATGGTGGCCCGCAACACTTCATCCAGCGTCGTGATACCCATCACAACCTTCCTTAACCCATCTTCCCGAAGGGTCCGCATCCCCAGTTCACGAGCGCGCTGGCGGATTTCAACCGCGGAAATCTTTTCAAAGATCATTCTCTGAATCTCATCATTAATCACGAAAATCTCAAATATTCCGGCGCGCCCAGTATACCCCGTCAACGCGCACTTATTGCACCCGCGGCCCCGATACAACTGGATGCTGGAGAACTGCTCAGCGGCCGACCCCAGTAGCTTAAGCTCCGTGGCCGTCGGCTTATGCTCCTCCCGGCAGTGTTCGCACACATTGCGAATCAGACGCTGGGCCAGAACGGCACGGATGGACGACGCCACCAGAAAGGGTTTGACGCCGATATCCTGCAAACGGGCAATGGCGCTGGTCGCATCATTGGTGTGCAGGGTGCTGAACACCAAATGACCGGTCAGGGACGCTTCGGTTGCAATCCGGGCGGTTTCGCCGTCACGAATTTCACCGATCATCACAATATTCGGGGCCTGACGAAGAATCGATCGAAGCGCACCGGCAAAGGTCAGCCCGATATCCTCACGAACTTGAACCTGATTGATTCCCGACATCTGATATTCGACAGGGTCCTCAACGGTGATAATTTTCCGGTCCGGCCGATTGACAAAGTTCAAGCAGGCATACAGGGTTGTTGTTTTCCCGGATCCGGTCGGTCCGGTCACCAGAAGAATTCCGTCTGGCAAACCAATAAGCCGCGTGAACGTCTCCTGATCATCGGCCAGAAACCCCAGCTTCGGAAGACCAAGGGCAAGATTCTGCTTGTCCAAAATACGCATGACCACACTTTCGCCATGGCCGGTCGGAACGGTTGAGACCCGCAAATCAAGCTCACGCCCCTTGACATTGACCTGAATGCGGCCGTCCTGAGGAACCCGTTTTTCAGAAATCTTCATGTTCGCCATAATCTTCACGCGGCTGATGATGGCCGCCTGAAGACGTTTGGGAGGGCTATCCACTTCCTGCATGACCCCGTCAATACGGTAACGGACGCGGAACCGCTTTTCGAGGGGTTCCAAATGGATATCCGAGGCGCGGTTGCGATGCGCTTCATAGATGATCAGGCTCACCAGCTTGATGATCGGCACATCGGAATCAGACACATCCGAATCCTCGCGCATATCGGCCCGACCCGAGGACACCATCGCCACCGTTCCCTCGGTGAGTTGGTCAATCATCGTCTCCATCGAGGCTTCGGTGGCATAGAACCGGTCCAGCGCCACGGCAATCTCAGCGGGCGGAGCCACCACCCCTTCAATCTCGCATTTCAGCAAGTATCGGAGGCTATCAAGGGTATCCACTTCCAGGGGATCGCCAATAGCCACCGTGAGGACATTCCCATGCTTGGATACGGGCATGATCTTGTATTTTCGGGCGACATCAACGGGAACCGACACGATCGCCTCGGGCGGGATATGAAGATTCACCAGGCTGATCATTTCCATGCCAAAACGGCTGGACAGGACGGATAGGACATCTTCGAATGAGAGAATCTTGGAGGCAATCAGGGCATCCACCACCGACCTGTGGAGTGGCATAATTCTCTGGGCTTCCGCGAGTTGCTCGGAAGAAACCAGGCCCTCTTCCTGGAGAACCTCCATTACATAGTCATCATTCGAGGTCAACTGCCCGCCCTCTCATCTAAACTGGTTTCTTCGAAGAAGGTCGAAACCTAACACAATCATTCAACATCGGTCAATTCGACAACTTCCGCTGAAGCATCTCTCCGGCTATCTGGGGATTGGCCTTGCCCTTGCTGAGCCGCATCACCTGCCCCACCAGGAACTTGAACGCCGCCGCCTTACCGCTCTGGAAATCCTCAATCACCTTGGCATTCTCAGCGATAACCTGGTCAACGACCTTCTCGATCGCCCCGACATCACTGACCTGCGCCAACCCGCGGGCCGCCACGATCTCCCCCGCCCGCCCGCCTTCTGACAGCATGATTGAAAAAACTTCCCGGGCGGTATTGGAATTGATCGCCTTCGCCTCGGTCAACCCCACCAACTCCGCAAGGGCATCGGGCGGAATCGAGAACGCGGTAATGGAAATAGTTTTCTCGGACAATGTCCGCATGACATCGCTCATCATCCAGTTAGATACCGCCTTGGGGTTCGGGGATCCATGGGCGGCAATTTCGAAGTAATCCCCCACCGCTTTATCCGCCGCCAGCACCTTGGCATCATACTCAGGAAGACCATACTCCCGAACAAAGCGTTCCCGGCGCTGGGCCGGCAACTCTGGAAGGGAAGCCGCCCATTCCGCAACCAACGCTTCAGGCAAAGCTACGGGCATCAGATCCGGCTCGGGAAAATAACGATAATCATGCGCGTCTTCCTTGGTTCGCATGGAATAGGTCTGCCCTGAATCCGCATCCCACCGCCGGGTCTCCTGGACAATCCGCCCGCCGGATGACACCACCTCAGTCTGCCGGGCGATTTCATACTGGAGCGCCGCGAACACTCCCTTAAAGGTGTTCATGTTCTTGATTTCGGCCTTGGTGCCCAGTTCCTTCTGCCCCTCGGGCCGGATGCTGATATTCACATCGCACCGCATATTGCCTTC
>CAIZMS010000160.1 GCA_903934155.1 uncultured bacterium
ACAGACGGTTCCGTTGGAAGCGTGTCCACTCCCCCACCTGCACCTTCTCCATACACCTCCAACTCAGCCACCTGCGCGACATCAAAACCCGAGGTCTCTGATTTTTCCACCCGCGTAATCCGGATACGGACGTTATCTGTCACCACCGGCTTGAAATCGAGCGTGTACTCCGCCTGCGGTCCGGGCTTTTCATCTTTCCGCTGGAACAGAGGCTTGAACGTGTCGCCACCATCCGGTGAATATTCGCCCACGAAATCCCGCGTGTTTTTTCCGGCATACAGCACCACACGATCAATCGTGCAAGGGCCTGCAAACTTCACCCACACCCACTGCGGCAGGTTCTGCTGGGCCTGCGAACCCCAGGCCGGCGCTGTTCTCTGGCCGTCGTTGATGAAATGACGCCCGGTTCGATCAGTCATCACCCCCATCCAGCGGAAACTGCTGGTTTCGATCTTGGCACCCTCGGACCACAGTGCCACGTTCCGCTTCCCTGGCGCCGGTTTTTCGCTCACGTCAACACGCGTGGCAGGCTCGAAACTCAACTGGGCCTTGGATTCAAGCGAGGCGCTCACCGTCCATTTCGGGCTACCCTTGTGATTCCAGGACTTGACCAGAACCGCATTCAGTCCGGGCTTGAACGCGACGTCCACTTTGACCGTCTCCTCACCTTCCCCCACCAGCGTATTGTTCACAAAGCAGCGCAGCGCCCCTGGCGCTCGGATGGTCATCACCGCTTGCGCTGCAGCCTCGCACTCCACACGAAAGCCGGCATAGGCACAGGCATTGGAAAACGAGGAACCGCAAGCGGCGGCTAAATCCACCGCCCCCGCCTGCGCCGGAACCAACAGCCCCCGCATGTCCCGCCCACCCAGGCCTACCTGCCCATTCCATTGATGACGCTTCGGGTCATTATTCCCAGCATTTTCAATGTTTTCATTGGCCTTGAAATCGTTCTGCGTGTAGCGCGGGAATGCCCCGATTACCCACCACGTCGAGGGTGACTGGACTGGGCTTTCGGCGGCAACTGCCGACAAGTTGGCCAAGCTGAGAATCAATGTTAGAATGCGGAGTGTGTGTTTCATATTTTTCTCATGCTGTCTTGTTAACGGTTACTGGATGCGTTTCAGCGTGAGGTTGAAGAGTTGCAACCCGCCCCAGTTTTCCTTTGCCCCCGCACGCAGTGCCACCGGATAGATCCCGGCCTTATCAATCGTGAGCTTGCCCACTGGGAAGACAACGCCCTTGTTCCAAGCGGCCGCAGCGGGAGCCTTGCCGGTCAATTCCTTATCGCCGATCTGCAACCGGTAGGGAACATCGGCCCGGAGGCCTCCGCCGTCGATGGTCACCTCGTATTCACCGGCCTCGAGCAGATGCGTCTTATTCCAGGAGAGCCATTCCGTGGGGTCTCTCCAACCTTCGATAAAATCCCGTCCAAAGACTTGCTTCAGCGTGGTGCCGTTCAATTGGGCATCGTATGCGCTCAAAACAAGTGCGCCGTCCAATCCGGGACGGATGTCGCCCTCCCACGCAGCAAAGCCCCGGATCTCGATCACCGGGATCATCCGGCTCACCCATGCCGCCGGGAGTTGTACCTTCAAGCCGTCATCTTCCTGTGACCAGTTCAACTTTCCTTCATACCCGAGAAGCCGGACCGCCTGCGGCACCCCATCAGTCAGGCGGGCCTTCTTCCCCAGCGACCTAATCAAGACTTTGTCATCCGTAGGGTTCATGAGGAAGGCGTAGATCACATCCTTCTTGCGGGTGAAGCGGATATCATCCTTTTTGAAATAGGTCTCTTTGGAATGCTTATAGCGGTCGTAGGGGAGGGTCGTCGGCCCTTCCCCCAGCAGACGCCAGGGGCGAGTTGAGAAGATGCCATCTTCATTCAGGCGCACCCATTTGCCCATATCCCGCAGGCAATTCATGTGGTCCTCCGGGACTGTTCCGTCCGCCCGCTGGGGAAAGGAGATGAGAAAAATGCCGTTGCGGCAGATCACTTCAACAAACATCCTGACCAGCGAGTCAACCGGAGGAGGCGGATTACCCTCGTAGAACCAGCCACAAATACTAGTTTCCTGCTCCCAGAAATCCCGCCAGCCGAGCTTGGGCAAACCAAACTCACCGCAAGGGGGAGACCCCTTCCCATTCCCTTCTTTGCCGTACCAAACCACGTCGGGAATGCCGCCATGCTGAGCCGCGCTCATATTATAATAATGAGCCACCAGCGTCGGATCATACGCATCACCCCAGCTCTTTCCCCCATCGTTTTCGTTCACGAAATCCGGCTGATAGGTCGTCACCAAGTCATACATTCGGCGAAAACAGTGCTGTTTCCACCATTCCGGATCCTTGTTTCTTTCGGGGCCCCACCCCGCATGCAGCTCTTGATCGCCCGGATGAGGCGGATGATACAGATCCCAGTTGGCTGGATCCATGCCATCATAGGGCACTCCCGCAAGGGGGCCTGTCTTGTCGGAGCTCTTGTTGATGTTCCACCAGTCGTAGCTCGGGCACAGATGGGTGCTGACTCCAAAACGCAGGCCTTGCTTCTTCGCCGCCTGCTGCCATAGCCCGACTATATCTTTGTGTGGCCCGATCTTCATCGCATTCCAGCGGTGATATTTCGAGTTCCACATGTCGTAGTTGTCGTGATGCACGCCCATGGACAGGAAGAGCCGTGCTCCCATCTGCTTGAACTCCGCCATCAGTCCCTCGGGATCAAACTTCTCCGCCGTGAACAGCGGTATGGTGTCCTTGTAGCCCACTTTGGACGGATGCCCGAACTTTTTGATATGCTGTTGATAAAGATTCACTGGAAAAGTCGGGTCATACATGCGCTTGGCATACCAACCGTTCATGCCCACGCTCTGCGGACCCCAATGCGCCCAGAAGCCCAATTTGGCATCGGCAAACCACTCCGGGCAATGATACTTCTCATCCAGGGATGCCTGGGTTGGCTGGAAGGGTCCCTGAGCCAGCGGCAGGTCTTTGGGCTTGGGTAGCCCGCGCAGTTGTTCCGGTTCCGCAGGCTGAGCCTCCAGGCTGGCCGCCCAGGAGGATCCAATACCCGGCAGGGCAATCATCATCAGCGCCAGGCTTGCCGCCCGGATTTGAGAGCATGTCTTCATTTCGTTCATATTCATTTTCTTGGATTATTTAATAACATCTGCGGATTGAATCGTCACCGGGCCGAGCAAGCCGGATTCGGCGAGCGGATCGGTTTTGCTCCACTGCCGCCAAATGCCAAAGGTAAACCGGCCGGTCGGACTCGGCTTGCCTTCCTGCACCCACTTCGGCCACGCGTCGACGTTGAGGGTGCCCTTCAGGTAGGTGTCCAGCTTGCGGTCGCTGTCTTCCGGCAACTGCTCATCGCCGATCTGCCGGTTGATCAACAGATTGACCACCTTCACTTCGAGCCGGTTCTCGCCCGGCTGAATGGCATCAGTCACGTCCACGCGGTAGGGCGGCTTCCAGATGATGCCCAAGTCTTTGCCATTGAGCTTCACCTCCGCCAGCACCGCCACCTTGCCCAGATCCAGCCAGGTTTTGGTCGGAGTTGCCGTTGGAGTATAAGGAAATGTCGTCTTATACTCGGCCGTGCCCGAATAGTATTTAATGCCCTCCTCGGGTCGCTTCGACCAATCGTCCAACTTCTCTAACGTCACCTTGGCCGGGCCGCCCCACTTCGGGTCGAAGGCGACTTCCCACGGGCCGGTAAGCACTTGGGCTTCCGGCAATGTTATCGTCTTTTTCCAATTCTTACCCGTGGCCGTCGTAAACACATAGTCGCCATTCTGCACGATGTCGCCCCGGGCCAGGTCGATGGCCGTGAGGGCCTTTGCGACCGGTTGGCCGTTGCGCGTCACGCTGACAATGGGGTCCACCCCGGCGGATGATTTGCGGAACACCACAAACACCGATCCGCTGGGCTCCAGCCGCAACGGGATTTGGGTGACGCCGTCCTTCTCCTCAAAAGCACTCGCGTTGGCCGTGCGCCCGCTGTCAGGCCACCAGAATTCAGGCTGTTTACCGGTGATGCGGAACGCGGCGGTGGCGGTGACTTCTTTCGGTTCGGGATTGGCCACAAAATACACTTCGGCATCGCCAATCGTGCGATGGATATAGCGCAAGTTTGGTGTCGCGCTGAAATCCGGCTTCACGCCGCGCGCGCCCAAAACCTCGGAGGCAGTTTTCCCAGTGATAAGCTTCCCGCTGGTCCAGAGCTTATCCGCCATCTGTTTCACGTCGGCATCACCCTGACCGAAATCGGAAAAACTCGGCGATTTTTTCGGCGGCTTCTTGCCGGCAATAATCAGGGCGCCTTGGTCAGCCAATTGGCTGATTTTACGTAGCAGCTTCGGTGTCATGGTCTCGACCTCCGGCACGACCAGCACGGCGTAACTCATCCCGTCGGGCAGCACGATCCGCCCGTTCTTCACCGACATCCGTTCCAGGACCACCTCCGACGGACAGCCGTCAAAATTATAGCCGCCCCGGATATGTTGGGCGATTTTGGCCCCGGCCGGTGCCGCGAAGGTGTGCGGCGCGCCCTCGGGTTGCAGGTAAACCACGTCCGCCACGAACATCCCTTGCTGCAGCAGGTATTGGCAGCGCGCCAGATAGTGGTGCCACGCCGTGGATTGCTCCCACCAGGTTTGGGTCCGCTCGTAATGCACCCCCCACGGACCCAAGGCCATGCCGGGAACACGTGTGGGATTGGTCCAAGGCTGCGCCGCATAACGGTGGAACACAAAGCGGTTGATCCCCTCGCAGAAGGCCCAATCGCCCAGGTCCTTCATATTCCCCGGATGCGCCTGCCAGCGTTCCGTCTCTATCGCGGTAAAGGCCTCCGCGCCCACGATCTTCCGCCCATAAATGTGCGCCGCCGAGGCCATCTCGGTGCAGCAGTACGCCCCGCGATACTTGGTCCATCCCCAGAATTCGCCGATCGGCTCGTCGGCCTGACTGGCGAACGCCAGCTCGTTGAAGGGCCCGTTACCATACGCTTCGATGGAGAGACGAATCCCTCGTTCATTGGCCAACCGGCGTACCTCGCCGGCGTAATTCTCCACCAGCATATCCGAGATGGTCTGCCGGAAATCCCACAGAAACCGTTCGGTCTCCCCGACATTATCCACCACCCGGCCCGTCAGCACCGGCAGGCATTTCCAGAGTTCATAGCCGCGCCGTTGGCCGAACTCTTCGCGCATGCGCGGCGTCCAGTTCTGCGAGCCGACCTCCCAGCTATCAATGAAGGTCGAAACCAACACCTTGTCCTGTCCGGTGAGGTCCTTGTTATCCGCCGCCAGACGGCCGATCAACCCGTCAAACATCACTTTCGCGGTCTCTTTGCTCAACTTGTCGCACTCCAACCCGCTCCCTGCTTTGGGTGTCGCACCGTTATTCCTGCCCGTGGTAGTGTGGCCAAACCGCAGCACCGTCCAGCTGCCGACCGGGAAATCATGGGTCAATTTGCCCGCGACATCCATCTTGCCGGTCAGGTCCACGATGCTGTCGCGGGGGATCACCGCATCCGCCTCAGCCACCGGCCAGTCGGCCGGGGCGGGCCACTGCTGCTGTTCGCCTTTGCTGTTCAAACAGGTCTTATCCGCGATTTTCGCCACCCGATAACGCTGATGCAAATCGATGTTGCCGATCTCCAGCTGGGTCAGCCCGCGTTCATCCACCCCGTTAAAAGCCACGCGGAAGAACCGGGATTTCACCCGCGGAAAGTTCACGACCATGGCCGTGGGATTGACGGCAAACGTATGGACCGGCTTGAAGTTCTGTCCGTCCTCCGACACCTGCAACTCCCCGCTCAGGGTAATCCATGGCCGCCCACCCAGCGTGGCGGAGAGCGCACTGGCGGCGAACGGCTCGGCAAACTCAAGTTGCACATATTGGGGGGCCGTTTTTTCAGGCCGCTGCAGGGTGAATTGGCCGGGCTTGGGACTTTCCCCGCTGCTGGTGATCTTCGGGGCGACGGCGACCATGTTCACCGCCTCGGCAGCCGGAGTCGGGAAGGCCAACACCACAATGTCCTGATAATAATTCATAAGCGCCGCTGGCTTGGGCAGCACCGCGTCGAACGTCTTGCCGCCTTCCACCCGCGTCTCGGTCCAGACCACCTTCTGCATGGACTGGGCGGGCGAGATCCACGGGCCGCCGCCGCCGCCCACCGAGCCGGCACCGATGCTCATATTGATTTGCAGACCGAGCCGCTGCCCCTCTTTGCAGGCGTGTTGGATCAGCTCCATCCAGAGCGGACCGGCGTAAGGCGCCGGCCCCTGGGGTGACGCCTGGCTGATTTCAGTGTAGATGATCCCGCCAATGCCCACGCGTGCCATGGCCTCGAAGTCGGCGGTGATGCTCTCTTTCGTCATGTTCCCATTCAGCACGAAATAGAAAACCCACGGACGGGCGGACGCCGGTGGTTTCTGGAAGTCGTTTTTCAACGAGTCTGCCGCGTGCAATCCAGTCAGCCCTGCCATTAGCAAAGCGACCAGCATAAGGGGGGATTTTTTATTGGGTATCATAGAGTGAGTCTTCTTTGGGTAGTCCTAGTGGCGTTTCTCTTTTTGCACATTTCCCTTACTGAATACGTTTCAGCGTGACGTTGAAGATTTGCAACCCGCCCCAGTTCGCCTCCGTTCCTGCGCGCAGTGCCACGGGATAAACGCCTGCTTTCTCGATGGTGATTTTGCCAACCGGGAAGACAACTCCCTTGCCCCAGCCGCCCGCCGAAGGTGCTTTACCGGTCAATTCTTTCTCAGCGATTTGCAACTTGTAAGGAACATCCGCGCGCATGCCGCCGCCTTCGATGGTCACTTCATACTCGCCTGCGGCAAAGAAACGCACTTTGTCCCACGAGAGCCATTCCGTTGAATCTCTCCAGTTTTCGATCCATACCCGATTTTCGCTACTGTCGCGATCATTCAAGTGGATGCCGTGTTGCTTGGCCTCATTGGCTCCCAACACCAACACGTCGTTCGGATCGGGCCGGATGTCTCCGTCCCACGGCGCAAAACCCTTGATGGCAAACACCATCATATGGCGTCCACTCCACGCGGCGGGAATGGAAATATTCAACCCCTCGTTTTCCTGCTTCCAGTCCAGCTTGCCCTCGTAACCCAACAGCCGGATTTCGGAAGGCTTGCCGTCAACCAGGCGGGCGGCGGTGCCAAAGGATTTGACGAGCACGCTCTGCTGCGGGCCGCCCATGCAAATGGCATAGAGCGTGTCCCCTTTGGCGGTGAATCGGATGTCGTCGTCCTGCATGCGGAAATTAGGCTTCCACAACGTCTCGCAGATCTCCTGTCGGCTCAGGTCCGTCGGGCCTTCGCCGAAGATCCGCCAGGGCCGCGTGCCATAGATCGCTTCCCCATTCAAGCGC
>CAIZMS010000161.1 GCA_903934155.1 uncultured bacterium
CCTGTCACCTTCTTTGACTAAAATAGTCTTAATTCGTGGCGCGCCACCGTATTGCCCCATTGGCCCAGCAAGAACATGGACATCACCCACTGGTTGAATGGTGCCTAGGCCGCTAACAGTTGGGCTTTGACGACTTTTGACAACGTTAATGCTCAAACTTTTGCTGTTATTGACGCTTGAGCACGAAGCAGTAAATAAGCCAACCAATACAAGGACGCTGTCGGCGACCTCATGTGGGTGAAAGCGCAGCACGACAGTCCCTGCGGCCGCATCATCAGCCACTGGAAACGGGAAGTCGATCGTTTGACGATGGATGTCTCAATTCCAGCCAACACGACAGCGACGGTGTATGTCCCCGCAAAGGATCCTGTCCGCGTGACGGAATCTGGAAAGCCTGCAGCGGAGGCTGAAGGTGTCGAATTCCTGCGTTATGACGATGATGCCGCTGTTTACGCGGTTGGTTCCGGCATATACAAGTTTCAGTCCGATTTGCCCAAAACGTCAAATTAAAAGATCAGCGGTGCCGTATCTGGCGTCAAAAACAGGTGTCGAGGGGGGGTATGAATAAAAAAAATGCGTTGTTTGTCGGATGGGTGATTATGGCCGTGTCGGTTATGACGGTCGAGGCCAAGGAGAAAAAGGCGGCGCCGCCGCAAGTTCCTTTATCGACGGCCCCGCTGTATCAGGAGCAATACCGGCCGCAATTCCATTTCAGTGCCGATCGGGGGCGTTTGAACGATCCGAACGGACTCGTTTTTTACAAAGGCGAATATCACTTGTTCTTCCAGCACGCGATTGAAACAGGCAAGGGCTGGGGTCATGCGGTCAGTACCGACCTCATCCATTGGACGCAGCTCGGGCCTGCAATTTTTTCCGGGGAGAAAAAGGTCACGATCGCTTCCGGTTCGGCGGTTGTTGATTGGCAGAATACCAGCGGGTTCGGGAAAGATGGTCAGCCGCCGCTGGTGTGTATCTACACCTATGCCAAACATCCGTTTACGCAGCACATCGCGTACAGCCTCGATGGTCGCACGTTCACGAAATACGAGAATAACCCGATCCTCGGCAATATAGCCGACGAGAATCGTGATCCCAAGGTCGTCTGGCATGAGCCATCTAAGCAGTGGATCATGATCTTGTATGTGAGCAAGTACGACCTGTTTAGCTCGCCCAATCTCAAGGATTGGAAGCCGCTTCCATCGAAGATAGAGTGTGGGAATGAGTGTCCTGATATCTTTCCCATGCCGCTCGACGGCGATCCGGAAAAGATCAAATGGGTGGTCGTTGCGGCCAGTGGAGCCTATGTTGTCGGCGAGTTCGACGGTAAGGAGTTTAAGGTGGAGTCCAAGCCGCTTTCCTCGAAATTTGGCTACGCGGTCCAGACTTTCAGCGATGAACCCAAGGGCCGCCGCATCCAGATTGGCTGGTTGAGCGGAGGGAAGGGGTCGCGTGCCCCGTATCCCGGAATGCCGTTCAACCAGCAGATGACCGTACCGGCGGAGTTGACGCTGAAAACTACACCAAACGGGCCGCGGCTGTTTCGGTTACCGGTGAAAGAACTCGAAGTGTTGCGCGGCAAGGTTTACTCGTGGAATGAAATACCCATCGTGCCGGGGACGAACTTGCTCAACGGCCTGACGCACGACCTCTTTGACATCGAAGGTGTAATTCTGGCAGGTCAATCCAAGGAAGTCGGATTCACCGTGCGAGGAAAGCCCGTGCCGCTACACTTTATTGACGGCCGGGCAAAGTTCCGGATGCTGGTTGACCGCATCACAATTGAGGTGTTCGAGGATGACGGTGCGCAGACCCAGGCCATGACGTTTATGCCAGTCGACAAGGCCGCACCGTTGGATCTGTTTGCGGTCGGTGGCGATGCGAAGATCGTTTCGCTGAAAGTGTACGAACTTAAGTCCATCTGGAAATAATCAAATAGGAAAGGAAACCTTTATGAAAGCATTGACGACACCTTCACTCACAGCCGTGATTCTTGCCTTGGCCCTGCTTCCGTTAACCCCCACTTGCGTTCACGCGGCACAACCCGTGGTTTCCGGCGAAACCAAGGAGCACAAGGATGCCCGCATGGCCTGGTGGCGTGAGGCGCGGTTTGGCATGTTTATTCATTGGGGATTGTATGCCGTGCCTGCCGGGATCTATGACGGCAAGAAGGCTGGTGGTACCGGCGAGTGGATCATGTACAGGGTCAAGATTCCGGTGGCCCTCTACGCCGAGTATGCCAAGGAGTTCAATCCGGTGAAGTTCAATGCTGACGAATGGGTCAAGATCGCCAAGGATGCCGGCATGAAGTACATCGTCATTACTGCGAAACACCACGATGGCTTTGCGATGTACCCCTCGAAGGTAAGTCCTTTCAACATTATCGATGCGACACCCTTCAAGCGTGACCCGCTGGCAGAGTTGGCCGCGGCGTGCCGGAAGGAAGGCATCAAGCTCGGGTTCTACTACTCGCAAGCCCAGGACTGGCATCATTCCGGCGGTGCGAAGTGGCGACCTGGGGCGTGGGATCCCGCTCAGAACGGCAGCATGGATGAGTACATCGACAAGATTGCCGTGCCTCAGGTTCGCGAGATTCTGTCCAACTACGGCGAATTCCCGGCGGTGTTGTGGTGGGACACGCCCAAGGAGATGAATAAGGAACGTGGTGAAAAACTTTTCAAGGCGGTTCAGGAATTGAAGCCTGACATCATCATGAACAACCGGCTCGGCGGAGGTTACCACAAGGGCGATACAGAAACCCCCGAGCAGAAAATCCCGGCAGAAGGGTTCAAGGATCGCGACTGGGAGACCTGCATGACGTTAAACAGTACGTGGGGTTATGAGTCTTTCGCCAATGATTGGAAAAGCACCGAGAAACTGCTTCGTAACCTGATCGATATCGCCAGCAAGGGCGGCAACTACCTGCTCAATGTCGGCCCGGACGCCGAAGGAGTGATCCCGCAGCCAAGCGTCAAGCGGCTGGCCGAGATTGGCGCGTGGATGAAGGTTAATGGGGAAGCCGTCTATGGCACAACCGCTAGTCAATGGGGTGCACCGGCCTGGGGTCGTTACACAAAGAAAAACAAGGTTGTGTATGCCCATGTGTTCGATTGGCCGAAAGAGGGCGGCTTGACCGTGGCTATAAAGGACCTCAAGTCGCCGTCAGCAACTCTGCTCGCGACCAAGGCCAAACTTGAGGTTAAGGAATCATCTGAAGGCCTGTCCATCAAGGTTCCTGCGGAGGCGCCGGACAAGGTCGCATCAGTAATTGTGATAGAGCATCAATAAGGGGTCGGAAAACAGAAGTCAGGATTCAGGGATAATATGAATAAGCATAATTCTTTGCATGTCGGATGGGTGATTATGGCCGTGTCGGTTATGACGGTCGATGCCAAGGAGAAAAAGGCGGTAGCCCCGGAAGGTCCTTTGACAACGGCGCCGCTGTATCAGGAGCAATACCGGCCGCAGTTCCACTTCTCTTCGGTTACGAATTGGCTGAACGACCCGAACGGCCTGGTCTTTTATAAAGGCGAATACCACCTGTTCTTCCAGCATAACCCGAAAGGGAACGTCTGGGGGAATATGACATGGGGCCACGCGGTCAGCCCCGATCTGGTTCATTGGACGCAACTTGACCCTGTGATTTATCCAGATAAGTTGGGCACCATCTTCTCCGGATCCGCCGTGGTGGATTGGAAAAACACGAGCGGGTTCGGGAAAGATGGCCAACCGCCGCTGGTGTGCATCTATACGTCGTTCGGACAGCCGGCGACGCAGTCCATCGCCTACAGCATCGATGGGCGCACATTCACGAAATATGAGAAGAACCCTGTCCTGGGCAATGTGGCACGCGGCAATCGCGACCCCAAGGTGATCTGGCATGAGCCCTCGAAGCAGTGGGTCATGATCCTGTTCGTGCAATCCTTTGATCTGTTCAGCTCGCCGAATCTTAAGGATTGGACACCTCTTCAGTCGAAAATCGAGTGTGGCCGTGAGTGTCCGGATATATTCCCCATGCCCGTGGATGGCGACTCGAAAAAGATCAAGTGGGTGGTTACGGCCGCGAGCGGTTCGTATATCATTGGCGAGTTCGATGGCAAAGAGTTCAAGGCGGAGGTCGGTCCGTTTCCGTCGCACTTCGGCTATGCCGTCCAAACTTTCAGTGATGAACCCAAGGGGCGCCGCATCCAGATTGGCTGGTTGAGAGGAGCGAAAGCGCCGTATCCCGGCATGCCGTTCAATCAACAGATGACCGTACCGGCGGAATTAACGCTGAAGACCACACCTAGCGGGCTGCGGCTGTTTCGGTTACCGGTGAAGGAGCTCGAGGTGCTGCGCGGCAAGGTTAACACTTGGACGGACAGGACCATTGTGCCGGGGACGAACCTTCTTAGCGGCCTGACGCACGATCTTTATGACATCGAAGGAGAAATCCAGCCAGGTTCATCCAAAGAAGTCGGGTTCACTGTGCGAGGCAAGCCCGTGCCGTTAAACTTTATTGACGGCCGGGCGAAGTTTCGGATGCTGGTGGATCGTATCACGATCGAGTTGTTCGAGGATGATGGTGCGCAGACCCAGGCCATGATATTCATGCCCGACGACAAGGCTCCGCCGCTGGAGCTTTTTGTAACCGGTGGTGAGGCGCGGATTGTTTCGCTCAAGGTTCATGAGTTGCGTTCGGCTTGGCCGGTGAAGTAGCATAACTGTTTTTTAAGGGAGTCATCATGAGAGTTGTGAGAATGGTCCTATTGTTTGCTTGCCTGTCCGGACTTTCGCAATGGCTGGGAGCAGCCGAATGGAAGCCCGTTCCGGGTCATATTATGACGGACTGGGCCGAGAAGGTCGACCCGAACTGTCCGCTGCCGGAGTATCCGCGTCCTCAACTGGTTCGCGGGAACTGGGTCAACCTGAACGGCCTCTGGGATTATGCCGTGGTGGGCCTCAACGATCCGCAGCCTGCGCAGTGTCAAGGCAAAATTCTGGTTCCCTTCTGCATAGAGTCTGCGCTTTCGGGTGTCAAACGCCAGTTCACCAACAACGAGCG
>CAIZMS010000162.1 GCA_903934155.1 uncultured bacterium
CGCACCTTTTCCGTCAGTTGCCCGCCTTCCTCATATCCCACATACCCCGGCGGTGAACCCACCAGACGGGAAACGGTGAACTTTTCCATATATTCGGACATATCGAGCTGAATGAGGGCGCTGGATCCCTCAAACATGAACTCAGCCAGTGTTTTCGCCAACAGGGTCTTACCCACACCCGTCGGCCCCAGAAAGACAAAGGAACCAATGGGACGCCGGGGATCCTTCAAGTCGGCGCGTGATCTCCGAAGAGCCTTGGATATCGTAACAATGGCGTCCTGCTGCCCGATAACCGTTTTCTCCAACTCCGTCTCCATACTCAAAAGACGAGCCAATTCCTTGCCTTCCATCTTCTTCAGGGGCACCCCTGTCCACTTCGACACGACGGCCATCACATCTTCTTCGGTCACCCGGATTTTTTTCTTTTTCCCGGCATCCTGCCATTTTTTCACATTCCCCTCGAGGGTCTCTCGTTCCCGCTTCTCGAGATCGCGGAGACGGGCGGCGGCCTCGAAATCCTGACCCTTAATGGCGACTTCCTTCTCCAGGCGAATCGTTTCAATGGCCTGCTCCTTCTTGCGAAGCTCCGGCGAGCGGGTCGTGGCTAGGATACGCGCCCGGGCTCCGGCCTCGTCAAGCGTATCAATCGCCTTGTCGGGCAGGTTTCGTCCGGACAGATACCGATCCGTCAACCGGGCGGCGGCATCCACCGCATCGTCGGTGATCTTGACGTTGTGATGCTCCTCGTACTTGTGGCGAATCCCCTTGAGGATACGGATCGCATCCTCCACGCTGGGCTCCTCAACCTTCACGGTCTGGAAGCGCCGCTCCAGGGCACTGTCTTTCTCAATATACTTCCGGTATTCGTTCAGGGTCGTCGCGCCGATACACTGTAGCTCCCCGCGAGCCAGGGCTGGCTTGATGATGTTCGAGGCATCCATCGTCCCCTCGGCGGAGCCCGCCCCGACGATGGTGTGGATTTCGTCCACAAACAAAATGACATTGCCGTTCCGCTTGATCTCTTCCATCACCGCCTTGATTCGCTCCTCGAACTGTCCGCGATACTTGGTGCCGGCAATCATGAGCGCAAGATCCAGGGCGATCACCCGCCGGTTACGAAGGATATCGGGAACCAGTCCGGAGATGATCACCTGGGCCAACCCCTCGACAATCGCCGTCTTCCCGACGCCAGCCTCGCCCAGCAAAACCGCATTGTTCTTGGTCCGGCGGCACAGAATCTGGATGCAGCGCTCCAGTTCGGATTCCCTGCCGATCATCGGATCCAGACCGCCCTTGCGGGCCAGCTCGGTCAAATCCCTTCCAAATGCATTCAAGGCAGGAGTCTTGGGCTTGGTGTCACCTGCCTGAGCCTTGCTTTTCGGCTCCGGCGCGGGAGTGTCATCCCCGGGCTCGTAATTCGGGTCGAGTTCCTTCATCACTTCCACCCGCGTGGTGTCGGGATCCACATTTAAATTCCGGAGCACCTGGGCGGCAACCCCTTCCCCCTCCCGCAACAATCCTAAAAGAAGGTGCTCGGTCCCGATGTAGGTATGGTTCAGGGAACGGGCCTCGGCGGCGGCCAGTTGGAGCACCTTTTTGGCACGGGGCGTAAAGGGAACATTGCCGACTGTTTTGGTTTCAGGCCCCTGCCCGACCGACTTCTCGACTTCCAGTCGCAGGGATTCCAGCGAAATTCCCATGCGCTCAAGCACCGTAACCGCCACACCCTGCCCCAAAGCCACCAGCCCCAAAAGGATATGCTCGGTTCCCACATACGAATGATTGAACCGATCCGCCTCGCCGCGAGCCAACTGGATCACCTGCTGGGCCCTCGGCGTATAACTTCCTGAATTATCCATAAACCACCCCTCCTGCCTTCATCGTCCCGTCACTTCACCGTTGCCCGGCTCACAATCTCCCGGATCATCCGGGCACGCGCTTGATCCCGCTCATCCGGGGGTATCGCACGACCCTCTGATTTCTGGAGATGGCCCGGCAGTGAAAACAAAGTCAACCGGTTGACGCTGTCCCGATCAAGACCCGTGATCATACCAAGCTCACACCCCAAACGCAATGCAGACAACATGTCCAGGGCTTCCTGAGAGGTTAAAACCCGGGCATGGGACAACACCCCGTAGGCGCGCCCCACATAATCCGCCACAGTCGCCTCGCGATGCTCAATCAACCTCGTCCGGGCATTGGCCTCATGATGGGCCACCTCTCCCACAATCTGAATCAACCGCTCAATGATCACCGGCTCCGTCTCCCCCAGAGTCGTCTGGTTCGAAATCTGATACATATTGCCCGACGCCTCGGTGCCTTCCCCCTGAAGCCCCCTGACCGCCAGTCCGATCTTGGTCAACCCCTTGATAATCGGCTCAATTTCATTGATCAACCGAAGCCCCGGCGCATGAATCATGACACTCGCCCGAAGCCCTGTTCCCACATTCGTCGGGCAGGCCGTCAGGTATCCAAGATCCGGTGAAAAAGCGTATCGGAGCGACTGCTCCAGTTCGGTATCCAGCGCACTGATTTCCGCCCACAGCTCAGGCAACTGGAACCCCGGTCGCAGGGCCTGAAGGCGAAGATGATCCTCCTCGTTGACCATCACGCTCAACACCTCGTCCTGGCGAATCACGACTCCGCTACCCCGTGATTTCTGGGCAAGGTCGTTACTGATAAGATGGCGTTCGCGAAGAAACTCCCGGTCAATCGGCGACAGGGTCTCCAGCTCCAGCTCAAGACAGGGCGTCAAGGACGGCAGTGAATGAAGAATCCCGGCCACCCTGGCATGGATCCGGGTACATTCATCCTCCCCGGCCCATCCCGGAAAGGCCACCCCCTCCAGGTTTCTTGCCAGGCGGATCCGGCTACTGACGATAATGCCTGAAAGGCTGTCGCCCCCGCCATTCGGGCCGGAAGCCAGCCAGGCCCCCGGATTATGAATCAAATCATTGAGGATCATGCCCGGCCTCCCGGATTTGATCCCGTAACCGGGCAGCCTCCTCGTAGTGTTCCGTCCGGATGGCCTCCTGAAGCTGCTTCTGAAATTGCGCGAGACGGGCTTCCTTTTCCAATCCCTGACACCGGGACTCGGGCACTTTCCCGGTATGCCGGCCTCCCTTGTGCATGGCGGCCAGCAGGGGACCCAGTTCAGCCGAAAAAGTCTCATAGCAGGAAGGGCAACCGAGGCGACCGGTTTTCTTGAAATCACAGCCCCGCATATGGCACTGGGGACAACTTTTCCCGGAGGACTTTCCCTCGTCGGAGCCCGCTTCCCCGGGAGTGCCCATCCCGAAAAGGATTTCAGGGATCGACATGACGCCTTGCACATTCAACCCGCTTGCCTCGGCGCAATCCTCGCAGAGATGAAGTTCCCGGGACTGCCCGTCAATCATCTGGGTCAGGTGAATGGTCGCCTCATGCTGCTGGCAATGTTCGCAATGCACGCGACCTCCCGGCTTTACTTGATTGGCGTGCCGCTTGAAGAGGCAAAGCGATGAAATGCGGCGGCCAACTTGCGGGTGGCTTTCCCGGGCTTCCCGATACCAATGCTGCGCCGGTCAATCGTCACCACCGGGATCACCTCCGCCGCAGTTCCGGTCAGAAACACCTCATCCGCCGTATAGAGCTCGTACCGCGTCAGCACATCCTCCCGAACCGTCATGCCGGATTCGGCGGCCAGCTTCATCACCACATTCCGGGTAATGCCCTCCAGCGTCCCGCACCAGGCCGGCGGCGTAACCAGGGTGTTCCCGCGAACCACAAAGATATTGTCGCCCGTCGCCTCCGCCACAAACCCCTGCGGGTTCAACATCACCGCCTCCAGGCAGCCGGAGTTGATGGCCTCAATCTTGGCCAACACATTATTCAGGTAGTTCAGGCTCTTGATCTGGGGATTGATCGACTCGGTATGGTTCCGGATTGTGCCCACCGTGACGATAGACAACCCTTCATCATAAAGCTTCTTGGGATACAACTGGATCGTTCCGGCAATCACAATTACCTGCGGCTTGGCACAATTGTAGGGATTCAACCCCAGCGATCCCACCCCGCGGGTGACAATCAACCGGATATACCCGTTCATGACACGATTGGCCAGACAGGTCCGCACAACCGCCTTGGCAACCCCTTCCCGGGTCAAAGGAATTTTCAGGTCAATGGCTTTTGCAGAACGGAAAAGTCGTTCAACATGCTCTTCCAGCATGAAAACACGCCCGTTGTAGGAACGAATTCCCTCAAAAACGCCATCTCCATAAAGCAGTCCGTGGTCAAAAACAGAAACCTTGGCATCCTTCTCAGGAACCAACTTGCCATTTAAATAGATTTTCATCACAACTCCTTGCCATTTCCGCCCGCAGGGCGGGTCATAGCGGGCTTTTGTACCTATCCCCCGCCATCCCGTCAATGGTGATTAATGCTTAAAGCACCGTTGTCCTGTGAACACCATCGCCGCCCCGGTTTCGTTGCACGCTTCGATAACCTCATAATCACGTTCTGAGCCTCCCGGCTGAATCACCGCCGTGATCCCCTCGCAGAGCCCCACCTCCACTCCGTCCCGGAACGGGAAAAAGGCATCGGACACCATACAGGAACCCTCCAAACCGCCCTTCTTCGCCACCGTCTCCTCATCAATTTCCCGACGCTTCGCGTCATCCGGCAGGGTGTTATAGGGAATTCCATGGCGCTCCCAGCAAATCCGGTCTGAATAATTGCGGTAGGCCTTGTCGCGGGCATACTGGGCCATTCCCACTCGATCCTGTCCCCCGGCTCCAATGCTGACGGTCACCCCGTCCCTGACATACAACACCGAATTGCTGATGACTCCACACTCGACCAGCCATCCGAAAAGCAGATCCGAGTATTCCTTTTTCGTGGGCATCCGATTGATCCGGTATTCCTTGCCCTTGTAAACCGCCTGAGCAGGCACGAGATCCGCCTGTGTTTTCGTCTGGGGAACAAAGGAGGTTTGAACAATCATTCCGCCGTCCATGAGCGACTTCATATCCACCACCACGTCGCCGGCGAATTCACTCAACCGGGCCATGTTACCGATCCGCATCACCCGCAGGTTTTTCTTTTTGGCAAAAAGTTCCATGACGCCTGGCCCGAACTCGGGCGCCACAACAACCTCGGCATAATTCCCGAGGATCAATTCCGCCGTATCGCGATCCACCTCCCGGTTCAACGCGATGGCCCCACCAAACGCCGCCACCCGATCCGCCATATTGGCCTTGCGATACGCCTCCGCCAGCGAGGTCGCCCGGGCCGCCCCGCAGGGGTTGTTGTGTTTGACAATCACCGCGCAAGGTTCATCCATCAGGTAGCGCAGGATATTCAGGGCATTATCCGCATCGGTGATATTGGTTTTCCCGGGATGCTTTCCGGATTGAAGCAGTTCCACATCGGAAGCCAGATGTCGGCCGGGCTGGATGCAGGCAACGCTCCCCAGAACTAAATTCCCACCCACCCGCTTATAGAGCGCCGCTTCCTGGCCGGGATTCTCGCCATACCGGAGCCCCTTCCGGACCCCGTCAATAAGCCACGCCTGCTTTTCATACCCCAGGGTCTGCCGCTGCCCGTCCTCCTCGATAAAACTGATCTCCATCCGGGGCGGGAAATGATCATCCATAATGGTTTTATACGCCGCCTTGAAGTCCTGAGTTGCCATGCCCGCCCGCCTTTCCGGAATTGTGAATCGCACCGTTAGAAATACGGGGGGCAAGTTACAGGACTCGCCTCCGGAACTCAAAACTTTTCAGCGACCACAAGGCACGTCAAAAACTCGTCGAAAACCCGCAAGTTTGACTGGACTCATCCTTCGAGGGCAGGTAGCATCCCACGCCATCTGATGCAGGATGGAAAGTTGAGAAAGGGATTATACCATGAGCAAAACCTACAAAATTGCGGTTCTTCCTGGGGACGGAACCGGCCCCGAAGTGGTGAACGAAGGACTCAAGGTCCTCACCGTCGCCGCCGCCAAACACAACTTCAAGCTGGATCTTGTGGAGTTTGATTTCGGCGGGGATCGTTACCTGCGTACCGGGGAGGTGCTCCCC
>CAIZMS010000163.1 GCA_903934155.1 uncultured bacterium
ACACTCAGATGGCCGCCTGAAGCGCCTTCACCTTGTCCACACGCTCCCACGTGAAGGAATCGAGATGATCCGTGCGACCGAAATGGCCGTAGGACGATGTCGCCTCGTAAATCGGCCGCAACAGGTCCAACTGCTTGATGATTTCCGCGGGCTTGAGCCCGAACACCTCGCGCACGGCCTTGACGATCACCGAATCCTTGACTGTGCCGGTGCCAAACGTGTCGACATGAACCGAAACCGGCTCCGCGTAACCGATGGCATAGGCCAGCTGGATCTCGCACCGTCGGGCCAGTCCCGCCGCCACGATGTTCTTCGCCACATAACGCGCCATATAGGCCGCGCTTCGATCGACTTTGGAAGGATCCTTTCCGGAGAAGGCCCCCGCCGCCGTGACGGCCCATGCCCCCGTAGGTATCCACAATAATCTTACGACCCGTCAAACCGCTGTCCCCATGAGGGCCACCGATGACAAACCGCCCGGTCGGATTGATCAGGTAACGGGTGTTCTTCAACAGCCGGGTGGGAAGCTCTTTCTTGACCACTTCCTCAATGATCGCATCCTTCAGGGTTTTGTAGGACACATCCGGGCTGTGCTGGGAAGAAACCACCACGGTATCCACCCGGACCGGCTGCCCGTTCTCATAGGCAATCGTCACCTGCGACTTGCTGTCAGGCCTCAGGAAGGGAAGCTTCCCGCTCTTGCGAACCTTCGCCAGAGTTCGGGTAAGGCGATGTGAGAACATGATCGGCATCGGCATCAATTCGCGGGTTTCATCACAGGCATACCCGAACATCATGCCCTGATCGCCAGCTCCCTGCTCCTTGAACAATCCCTTGCCCGCCGTCACGCCCTGCGAAATATCGGGGGACTGCCGGTCAATGGTCACCATGATGGCACAACTGTCGGCCGAAAAGCCGAGGGCGGCGTCGGTGTACCCGATCTTACGAATCTTTTCACGGGCGATATCGGCATAGTTGACGATCGCCTTGGTGGTGATTTCACCCGCCACCACCACAAGCCCGGTACTCACCAGGGTTTCGCACGCCACGCGCGCCTTGGGATCCTGCGCCAGGTTGGCGTCCAGAATGGCGTCCGAAATGCCGTCAGCAACCTTGTCAGGATGCCCTTCCGAAACTGATTCCGATGTGAACAAATAACGATCTGACATAATATCCCCTTTTTGTTTTTTCACGATTCGCAAAGACATGACAATAACCGGATTACTTTACCAATTCAAGTATTTCGGGAGCCACCCGGGCCATGAGCTCGCGGCAGAGCGTCAGAACCCCGGCGGCGGTTTCCTCACGAAGAGCGGCCTCGGCCAGGAGTTTGGCCTGCACCAGGGTCACACTGCGGATCATTTCCTTCACGGCAGGCAAGGCGGCCGGGGCCATGCTCAGCTCATCAATTCCCAGCCCCATCAGCAGATGGGTCATCAGGGGATCCCCCGCCATCTGACCGCACACGCCGACCCAGATCCCGCGGGCATGGCCGGCATCGATCGTCATTTTCATAAGCCTCAATACGGCCGGATGGGTCGGCTCATAGAGATGG
>CAIZMS010000164.1 GCA_903934155.1 uncultured bacterium
AGGAGCGCGGCCCGGCGGTCTTCGCCCAATGCGGCGATTCCGGTGCGCAGGGCGGTGGACAGGTGGTCAAAGAGCGTTGGCATGGGAGGGGCGGGGGGGGGCGAGGGGTGCTGGTGAAACGGGATCCTCGGGGGGGGGCAGGTCGGGTTCGGCGAACATCCGGTGGAGGATTCGGCATAGCAGCCATTTGACGGGAGGATTTTCAACATCCTGGAGGGCGGCTCGGGCTTGGCGGAGATAGTCTTCCTGCAGGCGCCGGGCTTCGGCGCGCAAATCGTTGGCGGCAATCGATTCGTGGAGCAGGGCATAGAACGGATCGGCCTTGAAATGGGGCTGAAGGGTGTCGAGAAGGGCCCGGCTTTGGGCCGAAGAGGAGTGGTCAAAGGTCAGGGCGAGCAGGATATGCGGCGGGAAAGGTTTGTCCGCGCGGTTTTCGAGCGGGTCGGCCAGATCGTCGCGGATTTGCCAGGCGATGCCAATCGCCCGGCTGAAGCCGTCGATGGCAGGAAAGCTGGAGGAGGGCATGCCACCGAAGGCGGCGCCCATCTTGAGGGCCACCGAAAAGGCGGGCGCGGTTTTGAGACTGAAGATGTCGAGTAATTGTCGGACCGAGAGGCGGTCCGGTGTCCGGATCCAGCCCAGTTCCAATCCCTGCCCGACGCACAAATCGCGATGCCCGGCGGCGGCGATGGTGATGAGGGCCGTTTTTAAAGAATCCGAACCCGGGATGCCGGCGAGCAGACGGTAGCCTTCGCCGATCAAAAAATCACCCACATTGAGCGCGGCAGGCAAACCGATCCGGGCATGCAGGGCGGGCGCGCCATCGCGCAGAAGATCCTGATCTTCGATGTCATCGTGGATCAGGGAGGCCTTGTGAAAACATTCGATGGCGCGGCCGATCGGAGCGAGGAGGGCGGTGTCCGCCTCTGCCGCGAGCGCCCGGACCATACCCAGGAAGAGCGTCGGGCGCCAACGTTTGCCGCTACCGGTCATCCATCGGACGGCTTCGAGGGGGGTTTCCCCCGGATCGCGGCCGACGGTTCCCGACCAGGCGGCGGCTTCGAACCAGGGCAGAACTTCCCGCCGAAGATCGGCGGGCGAAGGGACGGGTTGATATCCGGGTTGCAAGGCATTCATTTCATCGAGCACCCAATCCGGGCAGACGCGGGTATCCCGGCATCCATCGCGATCCAAGGGTACGGCGATGGAGGGGATGGCGGCCGCTTCGATCAGGGGAAATAGTTTTTCCAGGGACGCCAGACACCCGACCCCGAGAACGGCTTCAATGCCACCGGATTCCAGGAGCAGGCTGACGGCGGTTGAACCTTCGGCGATGAGGACCGCGTAGCCTGATTTTTCGGCGGCTGACTGCAAGGTGGGGATGGGGCATTGTCCACAGGCGCCGCAAATAAGTCCCAGGGCGTCGAATTCCGCGCGGCAGGCGGTGGGGTGGCGCAGGCATTGGGGGAGGAGCAAGAGCCGGCGGGAAAAGGGGACGGAGGCGAATCCGGCGCGCCAGAAAGCATTATGAAGGAGCAGGAGCAATAGTTTGCGGTGGGGCCGGAATCCGGGCCGGGCGGTGAGCAGGAGGTCCGCATGGGCTTCCAGTATTTCCCGGGGGATGGGGGGGATGCGGGGGTGGAGAAGGGCGAATTCGTCGGCCACCGTTTTGAGTGCCCGCCAGGGAACCGGCGGGATATCGGAGGCCGAGGTACACAGATTGAGGTCGGGTGAAACCGGAAGAGTCATGTCCCATACCTTACCAGTTCGGGCTGGTGAAGAAAAACAAGAAGTTTAAGCGGGCGCAGGATAAATTCCCGGGAATGGGGGAAAGACTTCTGATGCGGCTTGCGCCAATATGTAAGAGAAGCCACACGGTCGAGGGTATGAAGAAAATTAAATCAGCTGTAGCAGCGCTCCCGCCCTGAGCAGGCCGAAAGGCTATGAGCGCCTGAATTTCCCAACAATTCGACGCAAGAAATCCTTCATAGAACGGTGTTACATCTGTATTAAACAAACGGATTTTTAAAAATCAGGTTCGTATCATTTACGGTTTTCTCCCTCCCCCGGCGCGGCATGCGCGTCAAGCTAACGGTGAGGAATCGAATCTGGCTGTGGCCATAGACCCTGAAGATTATCAATGAAGTTGGAGCGGAGGCGTTTGTCATAAGAACAGTAGCGGGCGACCGCGTTCACGAGCGAACGAGTCCAAAGGGAGGGACGAATCAGATGGGGCAACAGGAATAGATTTTGACAGACATACCGCATAAATTTCATAAGACTGAGATGACGGTTCGTTTGTCGGCGGATGGCCACAGAAAGCGGAACATAGGCGTGGTGGAAACAAATGCAAATCAGGATTAACCTGGCGGCGAGTAAAATTCGGCACTGGATTGCAGAGACCTGATGAAGTTTGGCAAAACTGAAGTAGGATTTCCAAGTTTTGAAGATATTCTCAATTCTCCAGCGCAAACCATAAAGGGCCAGAATGGCATCGCTATCCATGCGGTCGAACTCGAGGGTGGTGATAAAAATGGACCAGGACATCAATGCCAATAACTCGGCGGAGGGTGCCCGTCCTTTGGTCTCTTTCTTGGCCTTCATGCGTCGAAGATTGGCGAGTTCTTCGGGAACGGGCACGGCCAACAAGCGTAACCGCAAGGATTTGTTTTCTCCCGCCAAGACGGGCATATCCACCCGTCCATGGGCGCGCAATAATTTCAGAAGATCGATTCGAGCCTGGGTGTGAACATCGTACAAGTAGGCATTATGTTTATAGCGGCTGATCGTATCGACCCCTTGGTCCTTGTGGGCGATCATGAGGCTCGGCATGAAATACCCCCGATCCCGCAGCACTAAATCCCCGGGGTGAACGGGAATATCGGGCGCAGCCGCCTGATCGTTTTTGCTGTAGGGATCGATGTTAAACTGAACAAAACGACCGGCACAAAGGTCATAAATGCTTTGAATCCGAGCGTGACAGGTGGTGAGAGTTGCATTTCTGATCCCTGAAAAAGACGCAAAAAGCCGCGACGGGAGTTGGATAATGGTGCTGTCTTGAAGGAGAATGCGCTTGTAAAACGGACACCGCACCCAACCCGTAGGAATCGCTTTGGCGCGGATAACAACTGCCAAAATGGCATGGAAGAAAGCCTGTCCGTTTTCATTCAAGCGCAGCCAACACGCTTGCCGACTGACCGCCACCCCGGTTTCGGCCTGCAGGGTGGCGGCGATATCATTGTGGCTGACTGTGCCTTTGATGGCTTCTGCGCAGTAAGCAACTAGGAAATCCGGCACGACCAGTTTTCCGCCGGACCGTTGAGTGAAGCCCGTTTCTCGGGCGATGCGGGTGATCCGCTCCGCCGACAGCCCACAGGTGCGAAAGACGCCCACTCCGAAACTTCCTCTTTTCATTCTGAACCTCCTTGACACGGGTTCAGGTAAGTATATAGTCTATAGACTATATACACAAGAGTTGGTACGCCGCCCACAAATGGGGTATAAGCAAAGCCTGGAGGACACCATGGGATACAAAGTCAGAATACAGAGAGTGGATCGACCCACGAATCGTTCGTTTTACCTGAATTTCCCCGCGCCGATTGCCGACGCCGTCAATATGCAAAAGGGGGAAGAATTGGAGTGGCTAATCGAGGATCGCAATACGTTTATCATCAAAAGAGTAAAACCGCATAACTCATTCCGCCCCAAAAAGTAATATCGCTTAGCTTGACGCGTATGCCGGCGCGGGGGAGGGTGGGGTGAGGGGGATCTTTTGGGTGATTCCAGCGAATGAGGCGTAACACTCCAAAGCATAGAATGGGGTCTGACCAGAAGACCTTCTCACTCCAAAGTGACCCATCTTTAATTTGATGGTTCCCCCTCACCCCCGCCCTCCCCCGCGCCCGGGGGAGGGAGGAGCGGTTATAAATAAATGATGCGCAGCAGGGACCCTCACACGGCCTTTGATGAAGAATGAAGAGAACGACCCCGACGCAGAAAAATGCACAGCATCCTGGGAAAAGCACATGAACTACGAAATGCGCGAAATATACGAAACTAATCGTCAGCTAAGCGCCCTCTTGCACAAATTCGAAGACTGTTCCCGGATGGGTGAACAGCAGGATGCAGCGGATGCGGGGGGCGGGGAAGCGGATCAGGAAGGCGAGGGCTTGGCGATAGGTTTCCATTTGACGAACGTAGTGGCCGGCGGTGGCGGCTGTTTCAGGGGCGGTGATCCGGTTGGTTTTGAAATCCAGAA
Organism: uncultured bacterium; assembly: GCA_903934155.1. Taxonomy (GTDB): domain Bacteria; phylum Verrucomicrobiota; class Kiritimatiellia; order CAIKKV01; family CAITUY01; genus JAABPW01. Next base: position 4,259 of record CAIZMS010000164.1, read on the forward strand.
TCAGGGCGTCTTCAATTTCCCCCTGCGCATTGCGAACGATGACCACCCGGTCGAATTTTCCACTGACCCATTTTCCGTCGAGCACGACATCGAATCCCTTTTCCCGCCAGAGTTCGCTGGACGCCCCGGATTTCGGACGGTCGAGATATTTGCGGATGTCCGGGTGGGCCAGACTGTCCTGGAATTGGCGGATGACATCCCGGCACACTGCGGCCGGATAGATATCCGGTCCCGGCCAGGCTTGGACGATTTGAGAGAGATTCGCCATATCGGCCCACTCCAGTTGGGCCATCAATTCATGGAGCGCCGATCCGAATAGCAGAACATCCCGATTAATGGGGTCAAAGAGCCAGACCGCTTTTCGGAGGGTTTCCTCCTGTCGCGAGGGTTCCTGCCGTTCGAGACGCGGGTGGGCGGGTTGCGACGG
>CAIZMS010000165.1 GCA_903934155.1 uncultured bacterium
ATCCCGAGCTGGCGCTCGGGGATCCCAGGGGAAGGCAGCGTCCGCCGGCGCTCCCGACATAATCCATCGCTGTGGTTTTTGCTACTTATTTGCAAAACACCACAATAGCTTTGCTACTCGTTCATCGGAAGCCGAACCGGACTTCCGCATTTCACTCTGTGCCTTTGCCACTCTGTGCCTTTGTGCCTAACCTTTCACTAGGGTTTAAACCCAGTCATTCATGGGTAGCAGACCTTGATGCTGCGGATCCGGCTAAAGCTGCCGAATTTGGTGACGGGATCGAGCGTCAAGGTGACCTCTTTGACACCGTCCCATTTGGTGACGGTTGCCAAATCAATCGAACAGGTATCCACACCGCTCGTTTCGAGACACTTCTTCCATCCCCCCTTCTCATCGAGAAGACCAATTACCGTTCCGTCACCATCCTGGTCCGCGATATTGATCTTGATGACCGGCTTGCGGCTGAAATCGATCTGCTTTAAAGGGAGGGTTGCACGGCCGGTATCTCTTCCTGCCTTGTTCGCCGTGAAGTAATCGCAACGCGCCCTCGCCGATGGCGGTGCGATCCTGATCATGCCCCGATCCATGGAAACGGAGGCTCCACCCGAGACGGTCCAGCCCTCGGCAGAATGACAGTCGGTGACGGTGTTGCCTCTGGGATAGGTGGTCAGGAAAAATTCCTTTTCCCATGGGAACCGGGAATCCTGGTAGCTGATCGAGACTGTCCCTTTGGTCATCCCCTCAGGTGGCGTGAAAGTCACCACCTGCTTCAGGTTCGATCCGACCGGAACCGGACCGTGCGACCACGCTTCGGGGGAGGCCTTCCATCCCGCCGGCAGGGTCCAGGTGACTTTGCCCGCCTTTCCGGTCGCTCCCATGGCATTGTGGAGTTCGAAACTCACCTTGATGCTGTCACCCGATCCGACTCCGTCGGAGAAAGGCACCGCCACCAAAGCGCCCGACTCGGTGGCAAGCCCTATGAAGTCCGGCATTCCCACAATCTGCACGTTCGCCGGAAGACGACTCTGGATCGTCTTGACCATGGTCGGCGAAACCCGGGTGTTAATCGTCAGGAATTTGGGATCTTTCCCAGGATATTTCGCCATGATCTCCTGGATGGAGGCGAGAACCGATTCGGGCGTTGTTTTTCCGTTTTTCTGCGATTTCCCGTGGAAGCGCTCGTCCATGCGAACCACCGCCGCTCCATTGTCGAGCCAGAAGGTCTCGGGGCCACGCGCCGTCGGAAGAACGCTCATCAGTTTAATGCCGGGAGAAGTGGGGGAATTCCTGCTGAACTCTTCATACGTTGGGGAGCAGTTTCGTAAGCTGTCCCAAATATCCACCGCGGGCGACATCCCCAGCTCGTAAAGACCTCGACGGGTCTCCTCTGCGTACAGTTTCAAATTCTCGGGCGAAAAACACGAGCTGTGGGTATAACCCGCCGTGAATCCCCAGAAGGAGTCCTTCGGGGTGGCCGAATGTGCGTAAAACTCCGCGATTGCCGGTGCGTATTTGGCAAGCAGCGGATTAAAGCCCCACGTTACAGGCACCTTGCCGCGGTTCGGATCCTCCCAGAACCCTTCCATGAGATCATAACTAAAACGAATGTCATCCGCGGAAGCCCAGCTGAAATTCAGATAGATCTTGTTCTCCAGATTCTTGACCTCCCGAACCTGCGGCAGAGGAACCGGCCGGCCGGGGGTTTTCAGTGGCACCCATTGCCAGAACGAAAAATTCTCAGGCGGGCCGCCCGCATACCGGGCGCCGTATTGTCCCATCTTCATGCAGGAATAGGACTCGCCGCCAAGCCATCCGTAGACCAAGCACGGCGGCTTCATATCCGCCAGGATTTTGTCCAGATTCGGATAGCCATCTTTGACGTAGGGATCTTTGTTTTGGTAGAATAGATAGATCTTCTTCGCGATCGCATAGTCCAGCCCCTTGAGGATCCAGGATCCGCCGGCAAAGGATCCGAACGAGCCCGGGTCGCATGACTTCCGCTGGTTTGCCAGCGACCATTCGCATGCCTTCTCCTCGTCCGGGGCGTAGGGAGCGGCCGTCACGAGGTCTCGCATCACTGACAGCCCGTCGAAGGGATTTTTTTGCGGAACCTCCGGCGGGATTTTCGGATCCTCGCCTTTGGCATCCAGAAGGCGGATCGACTTGACCGTGACCGACACTCCGTGGCCGGACGGGGCGATCTGCAGGCCCGCCCGGCCGGAACGGGGGTTGAACAGGCCGGTGGCGGCAAGATCGACGACGAAGGTTCCGGTGTGGTCGACAAGGGTCAGTCCGGGCGCCTTGACCCCGGCACTGCTCTCCATCGTCTTCACGGTAGTGGGCATCTTGACTCCCAGGGACCAGGCGCCGCCCGGGGTCAGATCGCTGACCACCACCTCGATTTTAGGAGTCACATCAAGATCCAAAAAGACCCATCGACTCACATACCCGCCCACGTGCGCCTGGACATCGGGGCGGATTTGAAACGAAAGCCCGCCGGTTGCGGGCCGCTGGATCTGGACAAACATCCCATCCCACCCTTTCATCACCTCATCCTTATGCCAGTGCTCGGAACCACTCAGCATCGCCGTCTGGCTATTGAGGATTTTGTCGGTGACCGGCAACAGGTCTTCCTGAGCCGCGAAATTGGCAGCGATCCAATAGTTGTAATACGCGCTCATCTTCGACGGGTATTTGACCAGTCCCTTGATCAACGGTGTCTTTCCGTCCGCACGCTTCATGGCGGCAAAGGTGGTGATCGCGTCCTTCAGGGACTTCAGCCGGGTGAAGGTGAAGCCTTTTTCTTTCTCCAAATAGTTGGCATACACATTGTCGGCCCCCGCGCACATGCTCGCATCAATGCCGGTCAGGAAAAGACGGGGCGCATCCCGGTTGACGATTCCCTGCAGCGCCCCCACAAGGTAAAGCTCCTCGACATCCCGGAGCCCGCCGGTGTCCAATAGATAAGCTTGGCTTGCCTGACTGTCCTGCGGACGCATCAGCGCAACCACCAACACGGCGAAAATTAGAAATTGATTTTTTATCATTTGAGGAATGTATGTTTTCATGATTATGGGTAGCAAACCTTGACGCTCCTGATCCGCACATATTTACCATGGCCGGTTGCGGGATCAATGTTGAGTGTGAGATCTTTCGTGCCGGTCCATTTGGTGACGGCGCTCAGGTCAATAGAACAGGTTCCCGGCACGCTGGTAGAGGCGCATTGTTTATATTGGCCTGTCTCGTCAATGAGACCAATTCTAGTGCCATGACTGTTCTGATCTGGAATGTGTACTTTCAGGATTGGTTTGCGGCTGAAGTCGATCTGTTTCAATGCGCAGGAGACCCGGCCATTGTTTTCAATCCGCGTGCCGCTTGTGTAATCGTGACGGCCTAGTACAGTCTTCGGGGTGATCTTCAGCATTCCGCGGTCGACGCAAACAGCCGCGCCGTTCGTGGCAGTCCACCCCTCCGTGGACGCGCAATCGGAAACCGTGATCCCCTGCGGATAGGTCGTCAGGATGATCTCTTTGTCCCAGTCAAAACGGGAGTCCTTGTAGCCGATGACTGCAGTTCCTGCGGTCATTCCCGCAGGCGGAGTCAAGGTCACAATCTTCTTGAGATTCCCCCCGAGTGGAACCGCTTCATGAACCCACGTTTCCGGCGACGATTTCCATCCCGGCGGCAGCGTCCAGCTCAGCTTGCCTTTACTGCCAGTCGTGCCAGAAGCATTGTGTAGCTCAAAGCTGACGTTGATGCTGTCGCGGGAACCTACTGCATCGGAAAATGGAAGCGCTGTCACTGCGCCGGCTTCTTGAGCAAGGGCAATGAAGTCAGGCATCCCAACAACCACGATATGCTCGGGCAACAGCTTCTGGACCGCTTTCAGGAACGTCGGCGAGAAGCGGCAGTTGCAGGTCAAGAACTGGGGCCCCTTCGCGGGCTGTTTCGCAGCAGCGTCCTTAATGGCTTTTGCAATCGATTCGGGCGTCGATTTCCCATCAGCCTGCCAGACGGAAAAGAGTCCCCGATCCAAACGCACGACCGGGCATCCGTTATCCAGCCAGTACGTCTCCGAAGCATTCGTCGCCCCCGGAAGCACACTCATCAGCTTGACCCCTTCAGAGGTTGACGAGTGCAGGCTGATCGCCTCATACGCCTCGTTGCAATACGGGAAGCAGTCCCAGACATCCACGGCAGGCGAGAGTCCCAGCGCGTGAATCCCGCGAGAGGTCTCTTCTGCATACGTCTTCAAGTGGTCCGGCTGATAAGCTGAGAGGTGGGTATACCCCGCAGTAAAGCCCCAGAAGGAATCTTTCGGCTTCGCCGTGTGCGCGTAATACTCCACGAACGCCGGGGCGTATCGGGCTAGCAACGGATTGAAGCCCCACGTCATGGGCACCTTGCCCCGGTTGGGGTCCAGCCAAAA
>CAIZMS010000166.1 GCA_903934155.1 uncultured bacterium
CTTTGGGGAGTGGTGTACTGGAATCTGGAACCCGCTTCAGGTTGGTTGACCTATGAGGTGTTGGGCTTGCCGAAGGAGCAGCACTTCAGCACCGCGTTGCAGTTCTTTGTGTATGAGACGCCCAAGGTGCTGATGTTGTTAACCCTGATTGTGTTTGTGGTCGGCATCATCCGTTCGTTTTTTACTCCAGAACGGACGCGCCGGATTCTGGCGGGAAAACGTGAATCGGTGGGGAATGTTCTGGCGGCGTTGCTGGGTATTGTGACGCCGTTCTGCTCCTGCTCAGCCGTGCCGCTCTTTATTGGATTTGTGACGGCCGGGATTCCGCTGGGGGTGACTCTGTCATTCCTGATTTCCGCCCCCATGGTGAACGAAATTGCGCTGGTGCTGCTGTTTGGGATGTTCGGCTGGAAGGTCGCCGCGATCTATCTGGGCATGGGGCTGACCATTGCCATGGTGGCAGGGTGGGTCATCGGTCGATTGAAGATGGAGCGTCATGTCGAGGACTGGGTTTATGCAACAGGGCCAACCGCAGGTCTGGAAGATGAGAAGATTGATATGGCCGCCCGTATCCAGCTTGGCCGGGATGCCGTGCGGGATATTGTCGGCAAAGTGTGGCTCTATGTCATGATCGGTATTGCCGTGGGCGCAGGCATTCATGGGTATGTGCCAGCCAATGCGATGGCGTCATTCATGGGCAAAGGGGCCTGGTGGAGCGTTCCGCTTTCAGTGGTCATTGGGGTGCCGATGTATTCCAACGCGGCGGGAATCATTCCTGTTGTGCAGGCATTGTTGGGTAAAGGCGCGGCACTGGGGACGGTGCTGGCATTTATGATGGCGGTGATTGCCCTTTCTCTGCCGGAGGCGATCATTTTGCGCAAAGTGCTTAAACCCCGATTACTCGCCGCATTTTTCGGCGTGGTGGCGATCGGGATTATGGCGGTTGGGTACTTGTTTAATTTTATCATGTAGCAGAAGGGAAGAGGCCTCACGCGAAGTCGCGAAGACGCGAAAGGAAAATATGAAAAAAATTCAAATACTGGGAACGGGTTGTTCGAAGTGCAAACTCTTGATGGCCAATGCGGAAGAGGCGGTCAAGACGCTGGGTGTAGAGGCGGCCATCGAGAAGGTGGAGAAGATTCAGGACATCATGAAGTTCGGCGTGATGACGACCCCGGCACTGGTGGTGGATGGGGTGGTGAAAAGCGCTGGCAAGGTGTTAAGTCCTGAGGACATCAAGAAGTTTATGCAAGATGAAAGGAAAATATGACTAACAATGCAGACAGGAAAAATGATGACGCTGCCTGTGGATGTGGGAGCGGAAGTTGTTGTAGCGGGCCGGGCAAGTGGATCTGGATCACTTTGGCGCTGGCGGTCGCGGGGCTGTTGATTGCCAAGAATGTTGCGAAAAAGGATGTGTCGCCGGATGTGCCGACCGTGAGTCAAGTGATGACGATCCCTCGTCTGGTTGATCTGGGTGCCGGGAAATGTATCCCCTGTAAAATGATGGCTCCCATTTTGGAGGATCTCAAGAAGACCCTGGTGGGTAAGCTGGACGTTCAATTCATTGACGTTTGGGAAAATCCAGAGGCGGGGAAGAAGTACGAGGTTAATGTAATTCCGACACAAATCTTTTATGACGCTCAAGGTAAGGAACTGTTCCGGCATGAGGGGTTCTATGGTAAGGATGACATCCTGGCGAAGTGGAAAGAGTTGGGAGTGGATCTGAATAAGAATTCAGAATCCAGGAGCCAGAATCCAGAATGATGGAGCATCTCTTTATATTTTTAAGTCATGCTGTCGAAGGCTCGGCGGGGCTGGCGTTAACTGCGGCCTTTATGTGGGGCGTGCTGAGCATTCTGCTGAGTCCCTGCCATTTGGCGAGTATTCCACTGATTGTTGGATTCATTGACCAGCAGGGGCGGATTAGCACAAGGCGGGCGTTCACCATATCGCTGCTGTTTGCGGTGGGCATTCTCATCACCATTGGCGTGATCGGGGCGATTACGGCGGCGGCGGGGCGGATGATGGGTGATGTGGGCCGCTGGGGAAACTACGCGGTGGCCGTCATCTTTTTTATTGTCGGGCTTTACTTGCTTGATGTCATCCGTCTGCCGATGCCGGGGGCAGCCCAGCCGGGGATGAAGCGCAAGGGGATGCTGGCGGCACTTATTCTTGGTCTGGTGTTCGGGATCGCGCTTGGACCCTGCACCTTTGCCTACATGGCCCCGATGCTGGCGGTGTCATTCAAACTTGCGGCAACGAATCTGACCTACGGCATACTCTTGCTTGTGCTCTACGGGGTGGGGCACTGTGCCGTGATCGTGTTGGCAGGCACCTTTACCGAGGTGGTTCAGCACTATCTGGATTGGAATGAGAAATCCAAAGGTACGGTAATCTTGAAAAAGGTGTGTGGTGTTTTGGTTCTTCTTGGCGGATTGTACCTCATCTATACGGCCAGATAACAGGGGAAACCAACAGGTAGAATGGAAAGAACATTATGACGGACAAAAAACAAAAAGTTCGAGAATCGGTACGCAAGGGATATGCGGCCATAGCCAAGAGCGGCGGATCATGTTGTGGCCCTGCGTCGACTTGTTGCGGAACAAAGGCGTCCAATGACGTCGCTAAGAGCGTCGGTTACTCCGACGCCGATCTGGCAACCCTTCCCGAGGGTGCTAACATGGGTCTTTCGTGCGGGAACCCAGGGGCAGTCGCTGCGCTTAAGCCGGGCGAGGTTGTGTTGGATCTCGGCAGCGGAGGAGGATTTGACGTATTTCTTGTGGCGCAACAGGTGGGGGTCAAAGGTCGGGCGATTGGTGTGGACATGACTCCGGAAATGCTCGGGAAAGCCCGATCAAATGCCGAGTTGTTCGAAAAACAGACGAAGTTTGGCAACGTTGAGTTTCGGCTGGGCGAGATTGAGCACCTCCCTGTGGCAGATGCAAGCGTGGATGTGGTTATTTCCAACTGCGTGATCAACCTCTCCCCCGACAAGTCCCAGGTGTGGCGGGAAATATCCCGTGTTCTTAAGCCCGGCGGGCGGGTGGCCGTTTCCGATTTGGCTCTGCTAAAGCAGCTTCCGCGGAAGATTCTGATATCCATCGAAGCCCTTGTGGGTTGTGTTGCCGGTGCAGTGCTGGTGGATGAGACCCGGGCCATGGCGAAAGCGGCGGGTCTGGTGGCAATCACGGTAACACCGAAGCCTGGGTATGTGGATAACATGGTGGATTGGAACGATCCGCTTTATCGGGGCATCCTCAAACGCCTCCCAAAAGGAACGAAACTGAGCCATTATGTGGCGAGCATCAATGTCGAGGCACGCAAACCAGTCAGGGGTAAGAAACGATGAATGCACAAGTGATGATTGACGCAGGGATTTGTGGGTTCCAGACAAAGATACTTGCGGAGAGTGATGATTCACAGAATGTGACGTTCAGGATCGTCAGCGGGTGTGAGAAGGCACGGGCGTTTGGAGAAGCCCTGATTGCCAAGGGCCGGGTTGACGGCTATTCGGAGATCGGGGAAGGGGCGGATGGAGTGCTCCTGACGACGGCCCGTGAGAATCTGAAAGGCTGTTGTGCCGCTTGCGCTGTTCCTGTTGGGGCGTTCAAGGCCATGCAAGTGGCGGCCGGAGTTGCTCTTCCGAAGGATGTGGCATTGGGAATTACATTTAATTAGATTCATCCGCTATGGCTCGTCATTGGGGCGAGATGATAAATGCGATCTTAAAGAAGGACGCGCATGCCTTGGATTTATTGGCTTCAGGATTCATTGTTTCAGTTCAATTCCCATGACAAACATCCATGCGCTCGTGTACAATCCTCAGCCGTAAAACAGAGCATCCTGTCGCCTGCGCATGGTTTGTGCACGGGAGTGGGAGTGTAGATGCAAGGCACCAATCTCATCATGAATAAACCAGTCTTATCGGCTCCGGCCCTCGATTCCCCCGGCGCATTGATTGCCCAATTGAAGGCGGCGACCTCGCTTTTAAAAACTGTCGCGGGAAACCGGGCCTTGCTGGCTGAGCTTTCCCTTGAGGAGCGCAAGGAGCTGATTTCTGCGGCGGGAGAGGTCTATAACCCGGATATGATCGAGCGACGGCGTCTGGTGCGGGCCACGGAACGCCTTCGCAAGGCGAAAATGATCGGGCGTGATCAGGCCAAGCTCAATGCAACGGGGATCCGGGAGCTTCGCAAGAAGCCTGTTTACATGACCCCGAACGGGCTGGCTCCGGCTAACTTTGAACAAAAGGATGTCGAGGATCCGGACTTCCGTGAGGTGGTAGATCCGCAGAATTGTTATATTTGCAAGCAGGACTACACGAAACTCCACCATTTCTACGACCATCTTTGCCCCTCTTGCGCGGAAGTGAATTTCAACAAGCGTGCGGAGTCGGCGGACTTGAGCGGTCGCGTGGCATTGTTGACCGGCGGCCGCGTGAAGATCGGCTACCAGGCGGGAATCAAGCTGTTGCGTGCGGGGGCACACCTGATTGTATGCACCCGGTTTCCCCGCGATTCCGCCCTGCGCTATGCCGCCGAGCCGGATTTTCCGGAATGGGGGCACCGTCTTGAAATCTTCGGCCTGGACTTCCGTCATACCCCCAGCGTGGAGGCGTTCTGTCGTCATCTTCTGGGAACCCGGAGCCGGCTTGATTTTATCATCAACAACGCCTGCCAGACCGTGCGGCGCCCGCCGGATTATTATCAGCACATGATGGAGCTTGAGACAGCCGCATTGAGCGATATGCCCGAGCCGGTGCGCCGGTTGCTGGGGGCTTATGAGGGGTTGCGTGGCTATCACATGCTGCCGGAAGGCGATGCGGTGGCGGCCCGGAAACGAATGTCCGAGGTGGCGGGACTGACCCATGCCGCCGAGTTATCCCAAGTGCCGCTGTTGCCCGATGAGCTTGCCGCCCAGAGGGATTTGTTTCCCGAAGGCCAGCTTGATCAGGATCTTCAGCAGGTGGATCTGCGGGCCACCAACTCATGGCGGTTATTGATGGCGGATGTGCCGGCCGTGGAGTTGCTGGAGGTGCACCTGGTGAACGCCATTGCCCCCTTTATTCTGAATGCGCGGCTAAAGCCCCTGATGATGCGCACCTCTGAACGGGATAAGCACATCGTGAATGTCTCGGCCATGGAAGGCCAGTTTTACCGGAAGCTCAAGACCACGCGGCATCCGCATACCAACATGGCCAAGGCGGCGCTGAATATGATGACGCGCACCTCGGCGACAGACTATTTCAACGATGGCATTCACATGAACGCCGTGGATACGGGATGGGTGACCGATGAGGACCCCGTGCAACTGGCGGAACTCAAGACGAAGATGCATCGGTTCCACCCGCCCCTGGATATTGTGGATGGGGCGGCGCGCATCGTGGATCCGATTATTTCAGGCTTCAATACAGGAGTGCATGTGTGGGGGAAATTCCTGAAGGATTACCAGCCGACGGACTGGTAGGGGGTAGATGGTGCGGCTTAAACGACAACATTCCCTGTTGATTGTCGCCGGAGTGCTGGTGGCCTGCATTGCGGTTCTGGCGGGGGTGAATCTCTGGTTCCTGCGAAAGTTGCACAGCCGCAGCCTGCATGATACCGCGGCACAATCGGTATTGGAACTGGGATCCGAACTCGCAAGAACCCTTTCGAACCATCCGGTGCTTCAATCGGCCGGGGGGGGCGCGAATCGGTGGGCTGACTTTGAGCGGCTTGTTCGTGCGATGAAAGGGATCGAGCCGTCTCTGGAGTATGTCACAGTCAATGAGGGTGATGTCACCCTTTTCCACATGGACACATCCGGTGCCAAGACCCGGGGGGGCTCCCTCAAGCCGGAGGGGGACAGCGAGGTTCGGGTTGGACGGAAACGTCTGGCGACGGAAGCGGGCGTGATTCCCATCCTCACTTTTTCGGCCAAAACAACCGGGTCTGCGGGGCCGATTCTGAGTCTTCAGGTTGCGATGCGGAAAGAGGCCGTTCAACAGCGGGAGGAACAGGCGGCCCGGATGCTGGAGATCATGTTCCGGTTGTCGCTCATCACCTTGAGCGTCGCGCTGGGTTTGGCCGGGGTGCTGGGGGTCTGGGTGTTCCGTCATGAAATGGAGAGGCAGCGCCGACGTCAGGATGAGGAGCACCTGGCCTTTGCCGGTCTTCTGGCCGATGGCATCATCCACGATGTTCGTAATCCGATGAGTTCCCTCAGGCTCGATGTCCAAATGCTGGGGAAAGAATCCGGAAAGGGATCCGGGTGCAGGCCTGAAAGAATGGTCGAACTGGCGGAGCGGGCACGGACTACGATTGACCGGATTGATCTGGTGATGCGTGAATTCCTTTATGTATCCAAGCCCGGGGCACGGGAGCCGGAGCGGTTTGAGATGAATGCCGCGGTCCGGGACTGCTTGGATCTTCTGGGGCCCCGTTTTGAGCGGGCTGAAGTCAGGCTGGAGGCCCATCTTTGCGAGGAGCCGTTACCCCTGATGGGGCAGAGTATCGGGCTCAAGCGGGCGGTAATCAATGTTCTGACCAATGCGAAGCAGGCTTCTCCGCCGGGCCGGAGCGTATGGGTGAAAACCCTGCAGGAGGGCGAGGTGGCCATTCTGACTATTGAGGACCAGGGCTCTGGTGTTAAGCCGGAAGATGTGAAGCGCCTGTTTGAGATGTTTGTGTCGGGCCGACCGGACGGGATTGGGCTCGGGTTGTATCTGGCCAAGGCGGCCGTGGAAAATTGCGGCGGAACCATTACGGCGGATAATCATCCCGGGGGTGGGGCCCGCTTTACCATTCGCCTTCCCCTGGCCTCCGGGTGAAGTATTCAGTTTTCAGTTGTCAGCATTCAGTATAAGTTCAACGCTTCAATGATGTCTGTGAATGAACCATCAACCGTTTTTGTGATTGAGGATGATCCGGACGGACTCCGTTCTGTGAAGGAGGCCATCACGGATGCCGGGTATGCCGTCAGGGTCGCCGCTACCGGGCGGGGCGGCCTGGATGGCATCCTCCGCGAGATGCCGGATGTGGTCTTGTGCGATCTGTTCCTGCCGGATATCGACGGGCTGAAAGTGCTGGAGGAAATTCGCCGGTCGAAGCCTGGAATTCCGGTCCTGATCATGACGGCCTATGGTTCCGTGGCGTCCGCAGTCAAGGCCCTCAAGCAGGGGGCGTATGATTTCCTGACCAAGCCGCTGGATTTGGATGATCTTCAGGTCAAATTGGCCCGGGCGATTGAAACCAGCCGGTTGCGAACCCAGGTGACTCAACTTCGCTGCGCCGTTCAGGGGCGATACTCGGCCCGGAGCATGATTGCCGCCGCTCCTGCCATGCAGGAGGTGTTGGGGCAGATTGCCGCTGTAGCGGGAACGAATGCCACGGTGCTGGTGCTCGGCGAAAGCGGGACGGGCAAGGAACTGGTCGCCCGGGCTTTACATGCCGACGGTCGCCGGGCGGATGGGCCCTTCGTGGCGGTTAATTGCGGGGCCTTTGCCGAAACCCTCCTCGAATCGGAGCTGTTTGGCCATGAGAAGGGATCCTTTACCGGGGCCGCGACGCGGCATGAAGGAGCCTTTGAGCGGGCACATGGCGGCACTCTCTTTCTGGATGAGATCGGAATTGCGCCCAAGTCTGTTCAGGCACGCCTGCTCCGGGTCCTTGAGGAGCGGGAGGTGATGCGGGTGGGCGGAAAGCTTCCCGTCAAGGTGGATGTCCGTATTGTCGCGGCCTCCAATCGTGACCTGGATGAGCTGGTGGAGGCGGGGGAGTTCCGCCATGATTTATTGTACCGCTTGCAGGTCATCACGATCCGGCTTCCCCCCCTTCGCGAACGGCGTGAGGATATCCGCCCGTTGACCGACCGGTTTGTTTTCCAGTCCTGTGAAGAGCACAGCCGGCATATTGAGTCAGTGGATCCCGGCTGTTATACCCGGCTGGAAGGATGCGACTGGCCCGGTAATATTCGTGAACTCCGGAACGTCGTGGAGGCTTCTGTGATTATGGCCACAGGGCCGGTCCTGCGGGGGAGTGACCTTCAAATGGGGCGAAGTGAAGTCTCCATGCCTCGTCATGCCTTGTCGATTCCCCCGGGAATGAGCCTGGCCGAGTTGGAGAAAGAAGCGCTGCTTCAGGCATTGCGGCGGAATGAAGGGAACCGGCAGATGACGGCCGATGCCCTGGGGATTTCAACGCGCACCATTCAGCGAAAGATCAGGGATTATAACCTGCCCTTCTCATGACGCCGTTCATCATACGCCGGGTTCTGACCATGATTCCAATCATCCTCGGGGTGATTCTCATCACATTCCTGCTGTTCAATGTGGTGGGGGGGAGCCCGGCCTCCATGGCCCTTGGAAAGAATGCCTCGCCCCAGGCATTGGAGGAGTTTGATGAGCAGCGCGGGTTTAATAAACCGCCCATTTTCGGGTGGTGGACTTCCACACGGGCCTTGCCGGAGGCCCATTTTGGAGACGGTATCGCTCTTGCCGCCGGAACCAACTTTCCGATCAGGACGCTGTTTCCTCTGAAACCGGACACCGTTTATCGACTCCGTTGCGGGATGAGCCGAGTGACCGGTTCTGTTTCATGGCTTCCGGAAAACGGCGTAGTGGCCGTGTCGCCCACCCAGGACCCCGCTGAATTGATTTTTCGGACTGGCGCGAAGGGGACGGCGATGCCGGTCACATTGGTTGTGCGTCATGGCGTGCTGGAGGTGCGCTCGCTGGTTCTGAGCCGGCGGATGCCCCATTGGTATGACTCGCAGCTGGCACATTATTTCAAGTTGCTGGCACGCCTGGATTTGGGGACATCGCTGGCAACCAATGAGAAGGTGACGACGATGTTGAAGCGGGGGATTGGCCCCTCCCTGGC
>CAIZMS010000167.1 GCA_903934155.1 uncultured bacterium
CCTCGGAGAAAAACATTCGACAGGGCTGCGGGCATCCTCTTAGTATGAGGCACTTATGGCGGGATTGATCAAAGACATTACGGCACACCGGGACCTCCTCTCCATGCTGGTGGCCCGGAACATCAAGATCCGGTACAAGGAGTCGGCGCTGGGATTCCTCTGGACCCTTCTGGGTCCGGTTTTCCTGATCCTGATTTATGCCTTCTTCATGAAAGTCGTCATGAAGTTCCCAATCCCCATGCCCGTCCTCGTTTCGGGAATTTTCGTGTGGCAATACCTGGCCATGTGCCTCGGGGACTCCTCGTTTGCGATCATCGGTAACGCCAATCTGGTCAAAAAAGCCTGCTTCCCTCGCCTGCTCCTGCCCCTCTCCATCGTCCTGGCCAACTTCGTCAATTTCCTGCTCTCCCTGCTGGTCATGGCCGCCTACCTGCTCATCGTTGGCCCGCATTTCGCATCTATTGCTTGGCTGCCACTGGCCCTAATCGCCCATCTCGCGCTCTGCACAGGCGTCAGCCTCGGTCTCTGCGCCATGAACGTCTTCCTCCGCGATGTTCAGCACCTGACGGGAATCTTTACCATGGCGTGGTTCTTCCTGACACCAGTGGTATACGCCCTTTCTGATGTCGCCCCATTCATTCAGAAGTATCCACTCCTCGGTCCGCTGTATTTCATGAACCCGATGGCCGGAATCCTGTCGCTCTACCGAACCGCGCTCTTAGGCAGCCCGCTCCCCGACCTGTCACTCATCGCGATCTCCCTGCTGGTCACAACGCTCGTGTTTGTCTCGGGCGTCCTGATTTTTCAGAAACTTCAACCCCGTTTTGCGGACGAGCTGTAACGTCATGAGTGACATCGCCATACAAGTTGAGGGAGTCGGCAAGCGATTCCGGTTACGAAGCGCGGGTGGAAACACGTTAAAAGCTCTGGTCATGGACCGGTTTCGTAGCGGAGCCGATACGTCCCGCGAGCTCTGGGCCTTGAAGGATGTGTCCTTTACGGTTGAAAAAGGGACCACCCTCGGATTGATCGGGGCGAACGGTGCCGGAAAAAGCACGCTACTGGCTCTGCTGGCCGGCACGATGATGCCCACCGAGGGGCGCCTCAAAACCCACGGCACGATTTCCTCCCTGCTGGAGCTTGGCGCCGGGTTCCATCCCGACCTCACTGGACGCGAAAATGTATTCCTTGCCGGAGCCATCATGGGGTTGACCCGCGAGCAGATGAACCGACGGTTCGATGCCATTGTCGAATTTGCCGATATCGGCCGGTTCATTGATCAGCCGGTAAAGCATTATTCCTCCGGCATGTATGTCCGGCTCGGGTTCGCTGTCGCTGTCGAGGTGGATCCCGATGTACTCCTGGTGGATGAAGTGCTGGCGGTGGGCGACGCCTCGTTCCAGCGCAAATGCCTGCGCCGTATGGCGGAATTCCGGGAACAGAAGAAGACCATGCTGATCATCTCCCACGATCTGAACACCATCCAGACGGTCAGCGACCAGATCCTGTTCCTGGATCATGGCCGCGTACTCGGCCATGGCGCGCCGAGCCAGGTGATCGGACAGTACGAGACCTTCTCCCGCGATCAGGTAAGTTCCGACCGCCGCCGTGAATGGGGAACCCGTGAGGTGATCCTGACCGGCGCCCAATTCCTGAATGACGCCGGACAGGAGACCACGCGGGTCACCTGGGGCGAGGCGTTGACCATACGGCTTCATTATGACGCCAAAACCCCAGTCGGGCCGTCGGTCTTTGGATACGGAATCAGCGATGAGCAGGGACGTCTGGTCCATGGCAACAACACTCAGATCGAAGCCATTTCAATTCCGTCCCTGTCCGGCCGAGGCACCATGGTTTTGACACTCCCCTCGCTCAACCTCGCCAAGGGAACCTATCTCTTTTCCTTCTCCGTTCATTCCGCCGACCATCAGGTGAACTATCATCGATTGGATCACGCCTTTGCCATCGGTGTGGAGGCAACCAAGTCGTTTGAAGGACTATGCTACATGCCCTGTGAATGGAAACAGGAGCCGTCTACGGCTCAACCGTAACCACCACGGGGATTTCTGTCGCCCGTTTGACCATTTTCAGGGTGGTGACGCCTTTGATCCGCTGACCCGATCGGCGCTCCACCAGTCCCACCCAGACTTGGTAGTCGCCAGGCGGCACCGTGCTCGGCACCGCGACCTGACGGGTTTCTGAAAAAATCTCGCCCGGCTCCTGGTGAAGCAGGTCATCCGGGGGAAGATTATCAAACAACATCTGGTCATCCTGAAAGATCACTTTTCCGGCGGCGTTTTTGAAATGAACAAAGACAACCCACCGGGTCAGATCCACTTCC
>CAIZMS010000168.1 GCA_903934155.1 uncultured bacterium
CACCCAGAAACTCTTCATTACAGGGAACCGTGCCCGACAACACCACCTGGCGAACAGACTCCCACCCCAATTTGTATTCGCTATAACGCAACACATCCCGGATATTCTCAGCCAAAAAGCCCGGAGCTTCGATCCAGGTTGAGGCCCGGCAATAGATGGCATGCGGATAAAGCTCCCCGGTTCCCCTCCTGATCATGACATCGGCTGCATGCGGCGACAAATTGACCAGACAAACCGGAATATTCCCTCCTCTGTCCCCGACCACTTCGTAAAGGTTGGCGACCGCCAGCGCCCGCAAATCCAGAATCACAGGATCCAGCCCTGCCTCATAAAGCACATCCAGTTCCCGCTCGACATCCTTTACAGGGGTCGCCGCCAGAAGCCCCGTCACGGGTTGTGAACCGCCTTCCTGGGCTGGTTTATTCAAATACCACTCCACCACAATCTCATGCCCCGGCAGTTGAAGCGCTTCCTCGGCCTTCAAGTGAAGCGTTCGCTTCAATTCCGTTTCCGTCATGGGCGGCAAACTGAAATATCGCATCACAAGCGACCCGCTGCGAAGTGAGGCACAAACGGTGCGGGTCGGCATCCCGGCCTTTTTCCACAGGTTCCTCACCGCCCCGGCAATTATCTTCGAATCGGATGTGGAGTCGTATTCCACAATTCCAGCATGGGTTATCACAATCGAGCCCGGGTCCTTCCCGCGCACCCGAACAGCGGAAATAGTACGATCCCCAAACTCGATTCCGGCGATATCCTTTGTGGACCAATTGATCACAATCGCTTTCCTTTCACAACCGCAGACCGCCCCACTCACCACCTTATACGGAACCGGAGCCCCCTCTTCCACGCCCGGGAGCTCCGGCGAGTCTCTGAAACTCCACCTTATTGCAAGAGACTACCCGTGAAGTCAGCGTTCGGATCTGTCAAGCTCACCTGTTTTCCGATATAGGACGACGATCCATTTGAAACCGTCGCAACAACCGACCAGGTATTGCTGGATGACGTCACCTGATAACTGGAGTCACCAAAATACTTTCCAGCAAAATCACCAGCCTTGATTGTCATATCCGAGGGCGGAGTCGCACAGTTAAAGCTGCTGGGATAATATCCCCCGTGTTCAGCCTTATAAACCTGCTGGGCCGTCTTAATAGTCCCGATTCCCGCCTGACCCTCTGTCGCTATGGCGCGCTTCGTATTGCCCGACATGAGCGGAATCGCGACCGCCGCCAAAATGGCGACAATAATCGCAACGACCATCAACTCAACCAATGTAAACCCAGCCTTATTCTTCCTATTCATCGTCATTCTCCTTTTACCTGTTTGTTGACTACTCTCGTTTCCTCCCCAAAATCCTATGTTGATATTCGAGATCCACCTCCTTTTATTCTGCGGCGGTGACAGCGCACCGCCCTCCACTATTCGACCAAACCTGAACCCTGAAACCCTCTTTCCTGACCCCTGCCCCTCTTCTCCCCCTCTTCCCACTCCTACCGCATCGTTCCCGCCGCCGTGAACACGGGCAGGTAGATGGCCATCACCAGCACCAGGATCATGCAACCGAAAACGATGATGATCACGGGCTCAAACAGCGATGTTGCCATCATGATAGAGCCCTCGGCCTGGTCTTCATACAAATCAGCCACTTTGGACAGGACATCCGGCAAACGGCCGGACGATTCCCCCACGCTGACCATCCTTATCACCAGCCGGGGAAAAGTTTTTCTATCCAGACTGCTGGCGATATCATTTCCCGCCATGATTCGATCCCGGGTCGCTTTAAGCGTGGCCTCCATGGATTTGTTTCCTAAAATTTCAGCGGCGACCTCGATCGCAGTGGTCACCGGGACCCCCCCGCGAACCATGATCCCGAGATTCCGGCAAAACCTCGCCACGGCAATCTTCCGGATGATATCCCCAACAACGGGCAATTTAAGCAGAAAGGCATCCCGCTGCTTCCGTCCCGCGACAGTTCGGCAATACAAAATCAAGGCAATCACAATCCCGACCAGCGCCAGAAAAATGGGGATCGCATGCGAAATAATGAAGGCATTCGCTGAAAACACGACTTGCGTCAACTTCGGCAGTTTCCCGCCAAATGTGGCAAAAGCGTCTTGAAATTTCGGCAGAACAAAAAGGGTCATGATCAGTGAAATGAGGATGAAGAAAATCCCGATAAATATGGGATAGGCAACAATGCTCTTGATCTTTCGCGCCAGTTTATCGGCCTTCTCCATCGAATTCGCCAGATAGTTAAGCGTCTCCGTAATACTTCCGGACTCCTCGGCCGCCTTAATCAGCGCCACAAACAGCCGGTCAAACGCCCTGGCTTCACCGACAATCGACTGCGACATCGTCAGACCGTCATCCAACCGTTTCATCACCCGGTTGAGAACCAATTTGAAGGAAGGATTGTCGAGATCCAGCGCGATGTTTTCAAATGCCTCACGCAACGGAACCCCTGATTCAACCGAAATTGAAAGTTGACGACAAAACACGGCCCGATCGGACAATGAGATCGGGCGCTGGAATAGAGCGGTCCGGGATGACGAATCGGAATCCCTTCTCATCCGGGAAACGGGCTCATCATCCGTGATATCCGTGACCGTAAGGCCCTTGGCATGAAGCTGGGAAAGGGCCTCAAAACGCGAAACCGCCGTAAAGCTACCCGTGACCATTCTCCCGGTCACATCCTTGGCGGCATATTGATAGGTTGGCATATTACGCTCCTGTCTCCAAAAACGCTTCGTCACCCGCACACACACTCATCACTTCCTCGATTGTCGTGACCCCCTGCTGGACCTTCCTGAGGCCGTTGAGGGCCAGGGGTTCCATCCCGTTCTGAATCGCTTTTCGCCTGAACATGACCGCCCCTGATTCCTTCAGGACCATTTCCCGGATGGAATCATTAACCTCAAGGAATTCGAATATCGCAGATCGCCCCCGATATCCGGTCCTCCCGCATTTCGGACAGCCCGTCCCGTAATAATAGGTCCATGACGCTGCGTCCGGATTCTGGCTCAGCGCGTATTGAAGAGCCTCTTCAGAGGGCTTACGTTCCTGTTTACAAGCCGGACAGATCACCCGAACCAACCGTTGCCCTAGAACCAACTTGATCGTCGCGGCAATCAGATAGGGCTCAATTCCGATATCCCTCAACCGCCAAAGCGCCGAGGGCGCGTCATTGGTGTGCAGCGAACTCAAAACCAGATGTCCGGTCAGCGCCGACCGCATGGCAATCTGGGCTGTTTCAAAATCCCGGATTTCACCAATCATGATGATGTCGGGATCCTGACGCAGAATGGAACGCAGGGCACTGGCGAAATCAAGACCGATCGTCGACTTGCATTGCATCTGATTGATCCCCGGAATCAGGTACTCAATAGGATCCTCCACCGTCTGAATATTCCAGGCGGGATTCTTCAGATAATTAAGGGCACCATAGAGCGTGGTCGTCTTGCCGCTACCGGTTGGACCGGTCAGAAGAATAATGCCATTAGGAGTCTGCAGAACGCGCTGAAACTGCTTCAGCATGATGTCATCAAACCCAACATCCTTCATGTCAACGAGCAGGGCCTGGCGATCCAGGATGCGGAGCACTAGTTTTTCGCCGTGCGCCTCAGGGAGCGACGACACACGAACATCAATCACCCGGTCGCTGACCTTGAACTTGAAACGCCCATCCAGGGGAAGGCGCCGCTCGGTGATATCCATATTGGACAGAATCTTAATGCGGGTCACAATCGCCTGATACAACGCCTTGGGCGGAGGGGTCACCTCACGCAACTCTCCATCCACCCGGATCCGAACCGTCACCACATGTTCCCCGGGCTCAAAATGAATGTCGCTCGCACGATCCCGCACCGCCTGCATCAGCATCAGGTTCACGAACTTGACCACAGGTGCATCGTTCGCAAGAATTTTCAACTGTTCGGAATCAGAAGCCTGCTGTTCGGCGATGGCAATCCCATCAGCGGCTTCGACATCAACAATATCCTTGATATCCCGCTCGATATGGGCCTCAACCCGGTAAAACTTGTCGATCATCGCCCGGATCCGAGCCTCTGAACTGACTGACTTATGAATTTCCAAACGGGTGAGGGACCGAACCGTGGCAATGGCCTCGACATCCAACGGATCCTTCATCACCAGAGTCATGGAGGGGGCGGAATCCTTCCGCACCGGAAGCAGACAGTACCGTCGTGCCACATTCTCCGGCACCAGCTTGACTTCCTCCTTCTCGAGCTTGAAGTCGTCATCCAATTCAAAAAAGGGGATTCCTAATTGCGCCGCGAGGGCCCGGGCGATGTCGTCATGCGAAACATACCCCAACTCGACAAGCGTCTCCCCCAGAACCCGTCCCGAAGTGCGCTGCAGGTGAACACCCTGATCCAACTGCGCTTCGGTGACGAGCCCCTTTTCGAGAAGAATCCTGCCTAGTTTTGACTCAATCATGGTCGTTCCCTGAATTTTACGGCTTCGCCGGTGCATTCACCTTTTCAACCTTAATCATCGACTTGACATCAGGCGCCACCACGGCCATTTCCTCAGTCGTATTACGGATCGTTGCGGTCAGAAAGATCAACAGCTCAATCTTTTCCGTATTCACCGTCTCCCGACGGAACAGCATACCAATCAAGGGGATGCTACCCAGGAACGGAACCTTGATCTGGGTTGTTTGCTTCTTGTCGCGTAGCATACCCCCAATCACGATCGTCTGGCCGCTCTTGACCAAAACATGGGTCTCTGCCTCACGCGTCGCTACAACCGGGTATTCGGTCAGGGAGACGCTTCCCCCTGTAGTCGCATCTGCAGAGGTGCCAACCTTTCCTGATTGATAACCGAGAAGTTCCCTGACGGACGGATGGACAATCAGATTGATCTGTTCATGATCACAAACCTGAGGCATGACCTTGAGTTTGATGCCAATGTCCTCATACCGTTCAAGGGAAGTGGAGATAGTCGTCGTCCCCAATCCACCGGAACTGTCGGACTTGATGATCGGCAGCTTCTGCCCCACGATGATCACCGCATCCTGGTTGTTCATCGTCAAGACACTCGGGGCAGACAGCATATTATAAGAACCGTCTTCCTGCAGGAGATGCAAAAGCACCTCAAACTGAAGATCCGTCAGTTTCTGAAAAGCCAGCGTTAGCCCCCCCATCAAAGGGGCTTTTGGCAGACAAACCACTGGGCGTGCTAAAACTGGCCGGTTTCGCCGCTCCGCTGATTTGCTGCCCACCCGCCGCAAACAGGCCTCCCGCACCCTTGGTGCCGATATTCTGGTAACTTCCCGGGGAAGCGGCGCCATTCAGTCCGGACCCCCATTCAACCCCGATATCGCGCAGTAAATCCGCCCGGATCTCCACAAACTTGGCTTCGATTTGAATCTGGATAGGCGCCACATCGACCTTATCAATAATGGCTTGTACCCGATCAATCACCTCTTGGGTATCCACCACCACCAGCGTCTTTCCCCGGACCTGGGCAGACTCTTCCGTCAGGCGTTTCAACCGCCCCAGGCTTTCCGAACTCGTGGTGTTCATGTTTCCCTGGTAAATTTGCTGATCCTGCCAGCTCTGGCTTCGAATGAGCAGTTTTCCGAGCTTTCCAGACGGAGACAACTGGTTACGGATCAGCTCATCCACATCCGAGGCATCCAGATATTTCAAGATCATCACCCTGACGATCAAGGGTTCGGCCTGCCTTGGTGCGGGAACCGCCGCAGAGGCCGCCGCCACGCTTTGGGTCCCACCTACAATGGATTTTGGAAGTTTGTCCAATCCGCAGATGATAATGGTGTCACCCACCAGGTAATACCCGTATCCATAAGGCTTGAGAATCACATCCAGGGCCTCCTGCCAGGGAATGTTTGTAACCCGCAGGGTAATGTTGCCCGTCACTTCCGGACCGATGACAATACTCCGGCCAGTCTGACGCGAAAACGCATTCAGGACCTGGGTAACCGGGCCGTTATCCACATTAATGGTGACCAGATTGACATTGGTGCCCTGAACAAGAGGCATTGCAGCGGGGACATCCTGACCACACACCCGTTCCCCAATCATCCCAAGCAAAAACCCGGAAATCAGAAAACTCCAAAAACCCAAAACAAAACCCCGCACCCGTTCGTTCGCCTTCATAATTCCGACTCCTTTCTATGTCTACCGATTTGATTCCAACATTCGCGTTAACTCCTTGGGCCGCGGCGAACGGCTCATGGCCGTCCCCAAATCAATCACACCCTTGGCATGGAGAGCTTTCAGAGAATCATTCATGGTCATCATCCCCTCGCTTTTTCCCGTCTGAACCGCGGAATAAAGCTGCTGAACCTGCATTTCACGGATTAAGTTCCGAATCGCCTGGTTCACATTCATGATTTCGCAGGCCATGACCCGTCGCGTTCCATCGCGGGTGATCAGCAATTGCTGCGACACAATCCCGACCAACACCATGGAAAGCTGCGTGTAAATCTGCTGCTGCTGCGCGGGAGGGAAAACATCCACGATGCGGTTAATGGCGTGCGTCGTGTCCTGAGTATGCAACGTCCCCATAATCAGATGGCCGGTCTCAGCCAGACTCAGCACCAGCTGGATGGTTTCCAAATCCCGCATCTCGCCCACCATGATCACATCGGGAGACTGTCTAAATACGCTGTGCAACGCTTCAGAAAAAGAATGAGCATCCTCCCCGATTTCGCGTTGGTCAATCACACTGAGCTTGTGATGATGCAGATATTCGATGGGGTCTTCCAGACACACCATATGGAGCCGGCGGTTCTCATTGATATAGTCCAGCATGGCCGCCTGCGTCGTAGATTTCCCACTCCCCGCCGCGCCGGTGATCAGCACCAGCCCGTGCGGCCGCAAGGCGAAATCCTTGACCACTTCAGGAAGACCCAAGTCCTCAAAGGGAGGAATTTTAAACGGAATGACCCGGATGGCAATGGCAATAGAGTCGCGCTGATAGTAGAAATTGAACCGGAACCGGCTCAGCCCTTCATACCCCTTTGAGAAATCAACACTTTTCCGGGCCTGAAGCACCCCCATCCGCTGATCCCCCAAAACATGGAAGGCAATCCTCTCAATCAGGGCCCCATCCATCACGGGATGTTTGGAGGCGGGACCCAGAATCCCATTGATTCTTAACTGGGGCACCGCTCCCACCGTAATCAAAAGATCGGAGGCCTTTCGATCACACATTTCTTGCAACAGATCCTCAATCAACTTCATGTCAGGCTCCCCAAACTTGATGACGACACGAAAATTGTCTTTCAAACCTGATCCTTTGATACACCTGTTCCAGGAAAGCACAAGCTAGGGAAAACACTTATTAAGCCATCAGGGTTTCCCTGATGGCAATGCACACCGAGTGCCTTAAAACGATTGGAGTTCTTGACGCCACCCTCCGATTTCAGTCATGCTGGGCAAATTCGTGAAAAAGACTATTGCCATCATATTTGGAACCAGACCCGAGGCCATCAAGCTGGCTCCGGTCGTTCTGGCTCTCAAAAAAGACAAACGCTTCCGATGCCGGGTCTGTGTCACGGCCCAGCACCGTCATATGCTGGATCAGGTGCTGGATATTTTCGGCATTGTCCCGGATGTGGATCTGAATCTGATGAAAAAGAACCAGACCCTCGCCGGGTTCACCGCTCGCGCGATCACAGCGGTGGATGGGTACCTGGCCGATGAAAAGCCGGATCTCGTCATGGTTCAGGGTGACACCACCACGGTCTTTGCCGCCTCCCTCGCCGCCTTCTATCACCATATCCCCGTCGCTCATGTCGAGGCAGGCTTGCGCACCGGAAATCTCCAATCCCCTTGGCCCGAGGAACTCAACCGAGTTCTCACCACCCGGATGGCGGCTCTCCACTTCGCGCCGACAGCCAGCAATCGAAAAAATCTCATCAAGGAAGATATCCCGTCAAAAAACATCGTGGTGACCGGCAATACCGTCATCGACGCCCTGTTCCTGGCCCTGGCCAAAGTCAGTAAAAATCCCCCGCACATCCCCGGTCTTCCCCAAGCACTTCAACCCACCGCTCACGCTTCACGCTTCACATCTCACTCCTCACGTCTCACTCCCCCTACTCCCCTCGTCCTCATCACCGGCCATCGCCGGGAGAATTTTGGCGGGGGGTTCGAGAACATCTGTCGCGCCATTGCCCTCCTCGCCAGACAATTCCCTAAAACTCATTTTGTTTACCCCGTCCACTTGAATCCCCGGGTTCGCGAACCCGTCATGCGGATTCTCTCCCCCGGCGCCCCGGGCGCCATGCTTCCGAATGTCCACCTGATTGAGCCTTTGGATTATCTTTCATTCGTGGCCCTTATGAACCGTGCCACGCTGATTCTGACGGATTCCGGCGGAGTCCAGGAGGAAGCCCCCAGTCTGGGCAAACCGGTCATTGTCATGCGCGACACCACGGAGCGCCCAGAGGCTGTCAAGGCGGGAACCGTGAAGGTGGTGGGAGCCGACACGCGAAACATTGTCAGGGCCGCTGCCGCGCTCCTCACACGGCCCGCCCTCTACAAAAAAATGTCGACGGCGTATAACCCCTACGGGGATGGACATGCTACGGAACGAATCGTATCGGCCTGCCGGGCGTTTCTGACTCCACTATGATCTGGCGTTGTTGTGATCCGCTTCTGGTCATCCTTTGAAGCACTTGAGATGCTCTTCCACCCCCCCTTCGTCGGTTCTGCAAGCGCAGTATTCAGAAGCCAGTATTCAGAATCAGAACCCTTTTACGAGCAGCGTTCGATCCGCATTCTGACTCCTGAATTCTGAATGCTCTCTTGCACCCCGGAGGGGTTTTGCAAGAGCCTAACGATTTGACCCCCTTCTGCTCTTGCATCGCTAGGGTTTCCAAGCATGGTCGCCTGCTGATCGAAGAGCCTCTGGCACATTATGGCACATAATGGCACACGCACAAGGACAGACATCTCATCGTCATATTCATAACTCACTATGCACGAACAGTTTGCGAAGCTTCCAGCAAGTCGACGGGTTCGCCTATGTGTCATTTCACGCTCATGTCAGCGTTCTATGCCAAATTATACCCGACCGTTGATTTACACCCATATTATGGAGGCGAAAATATATTCGTCAAAAAAACAACAAAAGAAAGAAATGAGAGAGGCCGATATGAGTGAATCCCCTGCCCCAGACACCCCATTGAGCACTGAGTTATCTCTAAAACAACAGAGGTTATTGGTCGCTTTGGTGGCTAATCCAGATATTCAGACCGCATGCAAAACAACAGGCATAGGGCGTTCAACAGCGCATCGATGGTTGAAAATGGAAGCTTTTCGTGTCGAACTCGCCCGCCAACGTGATTCTGTTCTTTCCGAGACAATGGATTCCGTCAAGACCCATGCCATCAGGGCGATGTCTGAGCTGGCGAAGATGTTGGACACGGAAGACGACCGTCTACGCCGGTTGATTTGTAATGACATTCTCGGCCACGCATTAAAAATTCAAGAACTAGAAAATATCGAGCGCCGATTGGTCGCTCTGGAACAAACGAAAAAAAAGAATGAAGGGATCGACTGAATATGAAAAAACACGACTCGCGTTTGATCAAACTGGAGCAGAAGTCACCGCCATACAAGCGAATGTTCATCGCATGGGAGGGAAATCCATGGACGTCTGAACAAAAAGCCGTGGCCATGCGCTTAGCCCCGACATGCCGGATATTCTGGCGTTCGCTTCTGGCCAATAAGAACGTTTCCTCTTTAGATCAAAAGGCAGAATAAATTAGCCACGTCATCCCGGAATCGGATCACTGTAGTCCCATAGGTTTTCAAAAAAAGTGCTGGACTGAGGCGTTTAGCCCTGCCACTCGGTAGGGATGAAAAAACAACGACCGTTCAGTCCAGCAGGGTTTTCGTACAC
>CAIZMS010000169.1 GCA_903934155.1 uncultured bacterium
GATCATAGCTTTCAACAAGGTCTCGGAATATCGCCCGTCCGGATTGCAGAACCTTCCCGCTTTGCCTCTGATTCAAGACTCCCTTGACGACTGGAAACATCGGGATATAAACGGTCTTTCCTGTTCGGCGCGCTGTCTTTTGTGGCGTAACTGATATGACGTTGCGCGCAAAGTCTACCGCGCCCCATGTTAGTTTGACGGCATCAACCAATCGAAGGCCCGTCCATGCCAGAATCAGAATCAAATCCAGAACATCAGAATCGGATTCGGCGGCGGCGGTCAGGGCATCGAATTGGGCTGGGGTTAATGCGCGTTTACGATTCGCAACAGCATTGAGTCGCTTGGTCGCTATCCCCTCCCATGGATTGACGGCACCACCTTTGATTTCATCCGATAAAACGCGCCACAGCAGGGCGAGGAATTTGACGTGCTGATTAAACGTGCTGGCCGATACCTTATCGGCGGTCAAGTCTTGCGCGTATTCGGTCGCCATTGTCGAAGTGATTCCCCTCATGGTGATCTGTTCGGGGTGATCCTTGATTTCGGCGGGGTGGGTTTCGATCATCCATTTTTGAAAACGTCTCAATTCCGCGCCGTATTGTTTTAGGGTTGAATCACCGGAGTCAGGGCGACTGGGTGATCGTTCATAAGCCGCCCATGCCCGATCAAGCGTTAAGGCTGGGTTTTTGGCATCCTCGATTTCGGCCATCCGGTTTTTCCCATGCTCGATCTCTGCCTTGACGCGCTCTAACAGTTTGGTTTCATCGGCAATGACAAAGGTCTCCGTCAGCCGATCCAATTCCCGAAGGGCTTCGCGCTCGGTAGTGCATCGGGTTGTCTTGACGTGCTTCACGCCACCAGACTTCCAGACCGCATAGAAAGTTCCGCCGCGTTTTATCAGATAACCTTTTCTTTTTTGCATCGCCTTCTCCTCTCTTCAACCATTGGCGCAAAGGATAGCGACAAAATACAGAAAAGCAATACAAAAGGAATACAGGAATTCCAGAAACGCAATGTTTAAGGCTTTTGAAACTGATTTGTAATCAGCAGGTCGCGGGTTCGAGTCCCACAGCTGGCTCCACTTTTCTGATGATCCTGCCGCATCTTATTGTAATGCCCGATCATGCGTAGCTTTGGAATCGGCCCGTTGTTGTATGACATATCCTCGGCAATCGTTGTGAGCCGTGATTCATACGTCCTCCATGCTTAAATCTATACTGATCGTATTGATATCACCGGCGGAGCCAGCAGTCCGACCGGATACAAAACATAGTCATTGCTCCACGAGCTCCCCGTGGTGCGGAAACTGCCAGGGTGATAGGCGGCAGCCTGCAACGGCAACTCATGCAACGGACCGAATGTGTTGCGGCGAGTCAGGACAACTCGCACATCCACAGACCGCTTTCCTGTAACCTCTACTTCCCGGGGTTGCCACCCGATCACTTGCTTTCCAACGACTGCGCACGCCGCCTCAATCCCGGGCAGCTCCAGAAATACCCTCGACCCGGTTACCGGCAATGGCACCCGGTAGGTTATGCCGGCACCATAGAACGGCAACCCTTGAGTCGTGACCGAGCCCGCCTGCAGCCTGTTGGGCAACGCCACAAGGGTCCGTCGTGTCCCGTTAAGTTGAACTCCGAAATTCCCAAGCAGAAACAACGATTCAAGATCCACGCCTTCATGGAATCCACACGTCAGTTTGATGAGATTGCGTCCTTTCCGGACGGTCATCGTCTTTCGCTTGAAGCAGATATCAACCCAGCGCTTGCGGGAGGGCTTTCCGATCCGCCCGTTGATCGTCACATCAAACTTCTCCGGCGATTCGAGGGCCAGGTCTACCGAAGCGACAATTTTGGAAAAGAATTCGAACTCCAGCTCCAGCTTTGCCTTGGATTGCGTCGCAGACCGATGCTGCTGAGCAAACCAGGGCTGCACCATTTCGCCTCCGCGCTGCGGGAGATTCAACTTTTGACGCACCGCCTTATCAATTTGAAGAATCTCTGAACAGGGTTGCCATGCCCCTTCATCCATGCGCCAGCGGGCAAAGTCGAGCACACAGACATTGGGTTCGTCAAGACGGTACGCAAACGAACCGGAAACATCCTGTCGCGCAATTTCCCGTAATGGCAAATGACGGCGTAATCCTGTCCCGGCCTTCGCCACAAGCCGGTACAACTTCTCACCACCGGGCGGAAAGTCGGTTGTGATCTCAACGGTCTCATTCCGCCGTTCAAATTCCACGAGTGATCGCTCACCGGTCCGGCAATTCCACTCCTCTACCATCCCCTGCCCCCGAATGCGGATCGTCGCGTTGCGTTTCCATGAGTCGCGATTGGTGTTAAGAGCAAGGACAAACAGAGCGTCTCCGACACGCCGCACCTGGCAGAAGACCTCGGTTAAAGCCTTCGCACCTTCCGGCGTCTGGGCCAGCCAACCGCGCACGGCACCTGCACCGCTAAGCACTTCCACC
>CAIZMS010000170.1 GCA_903934155.1 uncultured bacterium
AATTGGGGCTGGCCCGAAAGGAACTGGCCCGCTATCTGGAACTGGAACCGGATGGCACCTCGGCCAAGGAAGTCAAGAACTGGTTGAAATATCAGCGCTAACCGCGGGAGGAAATCATGACCGACTCACTCGGACTCAATGCCGCCGATATCATCGCCTTCATTGCCATCCTGATCGGCATAGGGGTCGGCTTTCGACAGGGCTTAACCGCCCAGATGGCCATTTTCCTGATGGCTCTCTCCGTATGGGCGGCACTCGTCAACGGCTTTGTCCCCTGCCGGGATTGGTTTGCCGCCCAGTTCAGCATGCCACTGGATCTTGCCCGGATTGCCGCGCTAATCAGCCTGATTGTCATTCCGCTCCTGATCATTGCCCTGCTCTACTCGGTGCTGCGATATGTCATGAAACTCACCTTTACAACCTGGATCGACCGGGTTGGAGGTGCCGTGGCTGGCGGAATTACAGCAGCCGGAATAGCACTGCTGATCTTCATCCTCCTGAATACCCTTCCCCCCGAAAAACGGCCGGACATCACCGGCGAAAAGTCCTGGATCTACCGGCAGGTCGCGGGCGTGGAAACCCAGCTCATCGACCGGATCATTACCCGGGTGAACAAGGGCGAGAATTCACTGCTAAAGGCCCGTGAGGCTCGCGCCGGCAAACGGGAAAAGTGGGAACAATAATGGCCGGCATGGTCTCCAAAAGCGTTCTCGACGACATCCGGTTCCGGTGCGACATCGTGGATGTCATTGACTCCTATATCACCCTGCCCCGCAAGGGAACCGTGATCAAGGCCCTGTGCCCCTTCCATAAGGAGAAATCACCCTCGTTTACAATCAATCGCCAGCGCCAGATCTTCCACTGCTTTGGATGTGGCGTCGGGGGGGATGTCTTCAAATTCGTCATGCTCTACGAACACGCGGATTTCCCTACCGCCATTAAAATCCTTGCCGAGAAGGCCGGTATCCACTTGGAATACGAGCAGGGAACGGAGCCATCCAATGACAAGCAATTGCTCCTGACGATTCATGAGGAGGTCGCCGCACTGTATCACAAGGAGCTCCTCAACAGCCCGGAGACACTGGTTGCTCGCGAATATCTAAAAAAACGGCATCTCACCCGGGAAATCGCCGAGGATTTCATGATCGGTTATGCACCCGACCGCTGGGACTTCATCCTGCAATGGGCGCTGAAGAAGAATTATCCCGTGGCAAAACTCGATCTGGCCGGTCTGGTGGTCAAGCGCGCCGAGGAAGGCGGGCCACACCCCTATTACGATCGGTTCCGCGGCCGCGTGATGTTCCCGATCCGCAACGAGCAGGGCCGCATCGTCGGCTTCAGCGGACGAACCCTTCAGCAGGATCCCAAGGCCGCCAAATACGTGAACAGCCCCGAAACCCCGTTGTTCCGGAAAAGCCACATTCTTTATGCCCTCGACCGTGCCCGGCGCGAAATCGTGGAAACCCGGGAGGCCATCATCTGCGAAGGCCAGATTGACGTCATTCGCTGCCATCAGGCAGGCTTCAAAACGGCGGTCGCCGCCCAGGGAACGGCCTTCACCGAGGATCATGCCCGCATGATCCGGCGCTATGCCGACGGCGTGGTGCTGGTGTTCGATTCCGACAATGCCGGCCGTAATGCCGCACTCAAGGCCTCCATCCTGTTCATGCAGGCCGGACTGGCCGTCCGTGTCGCCTCACTTCCCCAGGGCGAGGATCCCGATTCCCTCATCCTCAAGCAGGGAGCGCCAGCTTTTGCCGAGGCCCTCGCCAGGGCGGTTCCTTCTATTGACTTCCAACTGAACCTGTTGCTGGATCAGGAAAATATTCGAACCGAAATGGGGATGATGAAGGTGAGCCGTGAAATTCTGACGACCATCAGCCATAGCCCCAACGCCGTGCAACGCGATGTCCTGATCCAGACGGCGGCCAGACGGCTTGGCGTGGCGGCAGCGGCCCTCCAGGCGGAGCTTCGTCCTTTGCTGAAAAACAGTATCCAGCGCGAGGCT
>CAIZMS010000171.1 GCA_903934155.1 uncultured bacterium
CTCGCCCGCGAGCAGGTTGAGATGCGTCAGGGCTTTTTGGACAGGAGTTCTGGGGCCAAGGGCATAATCGCGCTCCGCCTGGGCACGCTCCAGAAACGAAGTGATCTTCGCACGAGAAATATCGGTCATTGTCGCGCCCGAACAGACGGCGGCGTCAAACGGCCCGGTGTGAATAGCGCCCGAGCTGATCAAATATTCAACCAGACTGGCGTACAGCCCCGTTGTCAGTTCTGGAATGCTGCCAAATCGGCGGCGGACGAGTTGATCTCCGGCCTTACGTATAAGCGCAAGCATCTTCACATGACGATTGTCATCATGGGCACCCTTGACGAAGATAAGCCTAAGTTTTGATTTCTGGGTGGCACGATCATATTCGCCTTCAGTTGGCGACTTTCCATCGGGTCCCTCGTAGCCATAGGCATCACCGAACAGGCCCACATAAATGTCACAGCGATCCACCTCCTCCAGATAGATCTCATCGGCTCGGCGATCCAAAGCGGGGATATCCTCGAAAAGAAAGACATCAAAAAACCGCCGAAGCAGCGAGTCCCCAGCCACAAAGGACTTGATCGCCTGGCGTTCGATCGCAAGTTCCTTCTGGACACTGCTGATAAATATTTTTACCCGTTCCGTTGCCATGCGTACATGGTGCAAAAACGAGGCCAAGAGTGCAAGCCGCAACACTTCGCCGTTGATTTACACCCATCTATTGGAGGCCCATGAATAATTTAATTCTGAATCGCGAATATCGACTGCCCGATGACCCATGCTACGCCCAGAGGGCTACGCAGGGCAGGCGGGTGGTTTCATGAATACACTAATCCTCAATCGTGAATATGCGTTGCCATCCGATGGGTGGTATCAGATCGCGCCTATTGGGGAATTCCCCCACACCGGGGCCGGTGTAATCCAAGTGATTGACCAGGAAGCCTGTATTGCCATGGCCGCGCGTTTCGCGGCAGATGCCAACTCGCCCAACTTCCCAGGATTGTTGGTTGATTTTGATCATTTCTCCCTCGATGGGGAGAAACGATCGGAGGCTGCAGGATGGATTCTTGGCCTTGAAAACCGAGAAAACGGGCTTTGGGCACAAATTCGGTGGTCGGATTTGGGAGAGGAAGCCGTGAAAGGCGGGCGGTATCGGTTTCTGTCGCCGGTGTGGGCGCGGTCGGACTGCGTTGATTTAGGAAATGGGAGGGTGCGCCCGGTCCGAATCCTGAATGCGGCTGTGACTAATGACCCGAATCTCAAAGGAATGGTCCCTTTGAGCAACAGGGCCGAAGGCGAAAACGTTGATTCCAATACATTTAATGGAAGGGCGAATAATTTTGAGCGGAACAGATCCTCCGACGCCAAGGTCATGGAGGGCAAAGGAGCAAATATGAAAGCAGTGATTGAAAAGTTGGTGAACCATCTGGGTTTGGCGGCGGATGCGACGGAAGCAGTCATCCTGGAGAAGATGGGTGGGTTGATTGCGGCGACCGTAGTGACGGAGTTGCAGAACTCCCTGTCGGCGCTCCAGACAAAGCATGACGGATTGGTAGCGAACCTGAAAACGGTTGAGGATGAGCTGGTGAACCGGCACCTGGCCGACTTTGAGGGCTTAATCAACGAGGGGTCGAAGCCCTTCTGGGCCCAGCAGTTGATTCAGAACCGTGTTGGGGCGCTGGCGGTACTCGGTGATCTGCGGGAAATGGCCGGCAACGCGGCTGCCGCTGTTGACACTGCCAAAGGTGGAAACAAAGAAAGCACCAACCCTTCGGCAGGCTCAGGGCAAGGTCGGAAGCCGCTGCATAACCGGGCGACGGCCAAGCCAGTCCCTCCGGGCCAGGGCGGCCAGACCGGGGCGGATGGCGACAGCAAGGCCATGAAGATTCGGAACCGGGCGCAAGAAATCGCAGGTGCCGAGAAGATTCCTTTCATCGTCGCTTTCAGGCGGGCGGAACGGGAAGTAGTCGGCCAGTAGGCCGACTCAGTGGGCAAAAAGACGATTAGGATTACGATTACGAAAGGGATTGGGAGATGAGTCAGAGCAATACGAGGGTTGGGGATATTCGGGTGAAGGCGGGCATGGAATTGACGGGGAAAGAGGGATACCTCGCAAAGATGAACGATGCGTGGGGGCCGGTCGTGGAACTCGTCAAGTTCACGGGGGACCGGCCGTTGTACGTGGTACTTGAGGGGGCGGCGGTTTCGAAGTTGGCCTCGGTGAGGCCGCTGGATCCTGCGCGGAATGTCCGGATGGTCCTGTCGGGCACCTGCAACCCCGGCCAGGTGCTGGTTGCCATGGTGGAAGCCGGAGCCGACAACGGAAAAGTTAAGGCGCTGCCGGTCGCTGCGGGCACCTATTTCGGTGTGGCGATCGCAGAGGAAACGGGAGTGGACGGACAGTTGGTGCTGGCCCGTCCGTCGATGATCGGAAACATCGTCGTCGCGGGAGCGTGACGAGCCAGTGGGCAGTTGGCAGTAAACAGTGAGCAGTTTCTAAAGAAGGAATAAACATTATGAGCAGATTGAGTGATATCAGTTCGTCCCCTACCCTGCGGGAGTTTGCCCAGGGAGCGGCGCAGAGCGCGATTATGCCGGTGGCAGATTTTCTGGCACCGACGGTCGAGGTGGCGACCAGCGTGGGCCGCTTCAAGTGCTACACGGAGAAGAACCGTTTCCGTATTCCGGATACGTTGAGGACGTTGGGTGGACGGGCGGCTGAGTTGCGGTTCGACGCAACGGACGCAACGTTCAATTGCGAGCCGCATGCCTTGGACTACCCGGTTGACAACCTGGAGCAGCTCGAGGCCGACGGCCTGGAGAATATGCTACGTGAAGGGGCTGTAGCGGTGGCGGAGATTGCCGCGCTTTCCCACGAAAAAGCGGTGATTGATGCCGCGTTGACAGCCGTCGGCGCGGGCACTGGCAAGACGTGGAACGCCTCGTCTGATCCTATTGCGGACGTGGATGATGCCATCCTGTCGGTCATCAAGGCGGCGAAGTATGGCTCGCTGATGGGCGTTGGAGTGCTGTTTGGGGCGACGGCGTGGAAGGTGTTCAAGAACCAGGACAAGGTTCGTGGCCGCTTTGTGGTGGGCAACGGCCGCAATAAGGGCGATCTGGGTCTGGCGGTACCGACTGAGCAGTCTGCTAGCCAGATGTTCATCGGAACGCCGGATGTCCGGACCTCCTACATGATCTACGACGTGAATCCTGAAGGGAAGGCGGAGAGCATCAACTTCCTTCTGGATACCGCGGTGCTGGTATTCGCGAGGAAGGAAGCACCCAGCCGGCGCGACCCGAGTTTCATGAAGACGTTCAGGTTGATGAATCAATTCATGGTACCGGGTTCCTATATGCGGGATGACGGCCGTGTCGAAGTGGCGAAGTTCGACTGGTCGGAAGACGTGAAGGTGACGAACGGCGCGGCTTGCGTGCGACTGAATATCGCCGCGGCCTGAGTTGGTGGGAATGAGGGGGGGATACGGATTGGCCGTATCCCCCCACTTTTTGAGGGTTGAAGCGTGAGCGGCTGGACTCAATTGACGGAGGAGACAGTCATGAACGGGATGCCCACCGACATGGGCAACCTGTACCGCTCCTGGGTGGATGCGAATCCGTCCAAGGTAAACCGGCTGGAGGAACTTGTCGCGGAAACCTTGGGGATATTCCGAGAAGCAGTGAGTACCCAGCAAATGGTCGTCATGGATGAAAACCCGACGATGATCCCGGTGACGGGGTTCCGGCACGCCTTGAATCTGGTGGTCTTCAACCTGGGAATGGAGATGGGAGTTCAGTTTTCTCCGGAAGTTTACGGTTTGAACGTGCAGGCGAATATCTGGCTGCGAATGGTTCAGGAGGGATCATTGAAGCCGGTGGAATCGGTAACGGCAGGATCACCAATGTATTGGAACAAGAGACACAGGGAATAATCCATGAAAAATACGGCTTTAGTCATTTGTTTATTGATGGGTCATGTGAGTGGTTGCATGGCCGGGTGGCTGAATCCGACCCAGCAGGGGTTCGTGATTCAGACTTTCACGACC
>CAIZMS010000172.1 GCA_903934155.1 uncultured bacterium
CACCTTCCTGTCGCTTGAACGAACCGCTTTAGACGGCCGCTTCCACAATCGCCAAAAACGACGCCGCATCCAATGCCGCGCCACCGATCAAGCCGCCGTCGATATCCGGCTGCGCCATCAATTCCTTCGCGTTGGCCGGCTTCATGCTGCCACCATACTGGATGCGAACCGCCTGCGCCGCACCGGGATTGCACATCTTGGCAAGCACCTTGCGGATCAGGGCGTGAACCTCCTGCGCCTGCGCGGGTGACGCGGTGCGCCCCGTCCCGATGGCCCATACGGGTTCGTAGGCCACCACGATTCGGCGAAAACTGGTTTCATCAAGACCCGCAAGACTCTTCGTCACCTGCGTGGTCACCACATCCTCAGTCTTGTTGGCTTCGCGCTCCTCCAAGGTCTCGCCCACACACACAATGGGTGTCAGATTGGCGGCCAACGCCACCTTGACCTTGCGATTCACGCCGGCATCCGTCTCGCCGAAAAACTGGCGACGCTCACTGTGCCCGAGAATGACATACTGGCAACCGGTATCACGAAGCATGTCCGCGGAGATTTCCCCCGTAAAGGCCCCGTCCTTCTCCCAATGCATGTTCTGGGCGCCCAGCTTCACCTGGGTCCCGGCCACCACATCCCCCACGGACTTCAACGCCGTAAAGGTAGGACAAACGACCACTTCGACATCGGCCCGGTCCGCCACTTTCGCCTTCACGGCCGACGCCAGTTCAACGGCATCTCCGATCAGCTTGTTCATCTTCCAATTGCCAGCAATGATTTTTTTACGCATATCAATGAGTCCTAAAGTCTATTGTCTAACGTCTAAAGTCTATTGTCTATGACCGTATGAATTACTTGTCGCTCAGGGCGGCCACACCCGGCAACACCTTGCCCTCGAGCAACTCGAGACTGGCGCCACCACCGGTGGAACAATGGGTTACTTTGTCCACCACCTTGAATTTCTTGGCCGCCGTGGCGGTATCGCCGCCGCCCACCACAGACACCGCACCCGCCGCCGTGACCTTGGCAATGGCATCGGCCATGACCTTGGTTCCGGCATCAAATCGCGGATCCTCAAACACACCCGCCGGACCATTCCAGATAATCGTCTTGGCGCGGGCAATGACTTCAGCGAACAGAACATTCGATTTCGGCCCGACATCGAGACCCAGCCAGCCGACGGGAATTCCCGACTGGTCATCGGCCGACTTCACCGCCACCTCCATGGAGGCATCCTTGGGGAATTTATCCCCACAGACATAATCCACCGGAAGGTGAATCTTGACGCCCTTGGCCTTTGCCTTGGCCATGATGTCGCTGACCATCTTGGCACCCTCGGGATCAAACAGACTGGCCCCAATCTCCATGTTGAGAATCACCTTCTTGAAGGTAAAGGCCATGGCCCCGCCAATGATGATCTCGTCGGATTTCTCAATCAGGTTGTTAATCAGGGGGATCTTGTCCGAAATCTTGGCCCCTCCGAGAATGGCCAGCAACGGCCGCTTCGGATTGTCAATCACCTTGGCAAACGCCTCCAGCTCAGCCCCCATCAGGAACCCGGAAACCTTTTCAGGAAGGTTCACCCCCACCATCGAGGAATGGGCACGATGGGCCGTTCCGAAGGCATCATTCACATAGACATCCCCCAGTTTGCTCAAACTGGCGCGGAAGGCTTCGACCGCCTTGGGGTCGGCCTTGGTCGAGGTGCCGTCCTCGTTCTTGACCTTGCCTTCTTCCTCAATGTGAAAGCGCAGGTTCTCAAGCAGGATGACATCACCGGGCTTCATCACATTGGACGCACAAACCTCCTCGACCTTGGGACCAACGCAATCCTCCAGAAACTTGACCGGCTTGCCCAAAAGCTTGGCGAGCGACTCGGCCACCGGCTTCAGGGAAAACTTGGCAATCACTTTTCCGTCAGGACGCCCCAGATGGCTCATCAACACCACGGATGCACCCTGGTCCAGCACATACTTGATGGTCGGCAGGGCCGCCTCAATGCGCTTGGTGTTGGTGATGGCACCGGTGACCTTGTCCTGCGGCACGTTGAAGTCCACGCGCATGATCACGCGCTTACCCTTCATGTTCACATCGCGTACTGTTTTTTTGCTCATGTCACCATCTCCTTTAAAAAAAAGAAGTTTGAACAGAAGCCGAAAAGCACACAAAGAGGAATTCTTTTTTCCGCCTCCGGCGGCAAAAACAAACACCTTCGCGGTCTTTTCGACTTCTGTTCAAATTATGCTTCTACACAACCTTACTTCACGCCGTCGTCTTTGGCCATGAAGCGGATCAAATCCACGACGCGATTGGAATAACCCCACTCGTTGTCGTACCAGCTCACGACCTTGAAGAAGCGTTTCTCGCCCTTCAGATTGTTCTGCAGCGTGGCCAGGGAATCATAGATCGAGGAACGGGGATCATGAATGAAGTCGGTCGAGACCAACTCTTCCGTCGCCACGCCCAGGATGTCCTTGAGATAGCTGCCAGCCGCCTTCTTGAGCGCCGCGTCGATTTCCTCAATCGAGGTATCCTTCGTGGTTCGGAAGGTCAGGTCAACCACAGAGACATCCGGTGTCGGAACGCGGAATGCCATACCCGTCAGCTTGCCCTTGGTGGCGGGAAGCACTTCACCCACGGCCTTCGCGGCACCGGTGGTGGAGGGAATGATGTTCTGGGCCGCCGCACGG
>CAIZMS010000173.1 GCA_903934155.1 uncultured bacterium
AGCGTCTTGAACAATGTGGAAACCTATGCCTCCATCCCCGCCATTATCAACCGCGGGGCGGACTGGTTTGCCTCGTACGGAACCGAGAAGAGCAAGGGTACCAAGGTGTTCGCGCTGGCAGGCGCCGTGACCATGACTGGGTTGGTGGAAGTTCCGGTGGGAACCCCGCTGGGCGAAATCATCTACGATATCGGGGGCGGCATCCCTAACGGGAAGAAGTTCAAGGCGGCCCAGATCGGGGGTCCCTCGGGCGGGTGTATCCCGCGCCAGCACCTCAATGTGCCGGTGGATTATGAATCCCTGTCGGAACTCGGCGCGATCATGGGATCGGGCGGCTTGATCGTCATGGATGAGGACACCTGCATGGTCGATGTGGCCCGCTATTTCCTGGACTTTGTTCAGGATGAATCGTGTGGCAAGTGCGTGCCCTGTCGCGTGGGCACCAAGCGGATGCTCGAGATTCTTGACCGGATTTGTGAGGGCCATGGCGAGATGGAGGACATCGACCGCCTGATCTCGCTGGGACACCAGATCCGCGACACGGCCCTGTGCGGGCTCGGCCAGACGGCCGCCAACCCGGTTCTCTCGACAATCCGGCATTTCCGGCACGAGTACGAGGCGCATATCCGGCAGAAGCATTGCGAAGCCGGGATTTGTCCCGGGCTGGTGCGGGCACCCTGCCAAAGCGCCTGCCCTGCCCATGTGGATGTTCCGGGATTCGTGTCGCTGGTGGGCGAGAAACGCTATCCCGAGGCGTTGAAACTGCACCGTGAGCGCAATCCGTTTGCCTCGGTCTGCGCCCGGGTCTGTTTCCATACCTGTGAGGATAAGTGCCGTCGGGCTTCGCTCGATGACTCCGTTTCGATACGGGGCGTCAAGCGCTACATGGTGGATCAGGAGCTTAAGCCCCTGATTCCCGCCGTTCGGGAAAACAAGGAGAATGCCAAGCGCAAGGTGGCCATCATCGGAGCCGGTCCGGCGGGTTTGTCCTGCGCCTATTTTCTCGCCCGGCTGGGATATCAGCCGAAGGTATTCGAGGCGGAACCGCGTCCCGGGGGTATGTTGGTGCAGACCATTCCGGCCTACCGGTTGCCGCGCGAGTTGCTGGCGCGCGAAATCCGGATGATTGAACGGATGGGGGTGGAGATTAAGACCGGTAAGAAACTCGGTCGCGACTTTACCTTGGAGTCTCTCAAGAGTCAGGGTTATGACGCCGTCTTTGTGGCGGTGGGCGCGCCGGATGGGGTGCGTGTGGAGATGCCGGGAAGTGACGCCCGGGGTGTGGTTGAATCCATCGCCTTCCTGCGCGAATATAATCTCAGGGGATCCGTCAAGGTGGGCAAGAAGGTGATCGTGGTTGGAGGCGGGAATGCGGCGATTGACGCCGCACGGACCGCGTTGCGCCTGGGCGCGGCGGTGACGGTGGTGTACCGGCGAACGGAAGCCGAAATGCCGGCCTACGCCGAGGAAATCGAACAGGCCCGCCAGGAGGGCGTCATCTTGCAGACCTTGACTGCGCCGGAGGAAATTGTGGTCAAGAACGGCTCCGTGGCGGGGATGCGATGCCGCCGGATGAAACTGGGCGAGTTTGACCGGTCCGGCCGTCGCCGTCCGGAAGGAAGCGGAGAGGAACTGGTGTTGGATGCCGACCAGGTCATTCTGGCGATCGGCCAGACGCTGGATGCCCAGAAGGTGATTGGTGATCTTCCGGTTGAACTGATCGGGAAGAGCCAGATCATGGCGGAGGCGCTGACCGGAAAAACGAGCGTTCCCTGGCTCTTTGCCGGAGGCGATGCGGCCGTGGGCCCGTCGTCGGTAGTGGAGGCCGTGGCGTCCGGGGAGCGTGCCGCGGTCGGGATGGATGCTTACCTGACGGGTGAATCCCATGCCTTCTGGCGGCTCGAGGCAGTCGTGGAGACCGGGTTTGATCCCGATGCCGATCCCCGGATGGATCCGCGTGGCGCGCTGGTGCTGTTGCCGGCGGAACGAAGGACAAACAACTTTGACGAAGTGGAGCAATCCTGGTCGGAGACCGAGGCCGTGCGACAGGCCCGCCGGTGTCTCCGGTGCGACTACAGGGCGAAGGAAGAAAGCGAGGGTGTACCATGCCAAAAGTGACCATAGACGGGACTTCAGTGGAGGTTCCCGAGGGGACTTCGATTCTCAATGCGGCAAAGCGGGCGGGGGTCAGGATCCCCACGCTGTGTCATATGGAGGATGTTCATGCCATCGGAGCCTGCCGTGTTTGCGTGGTGGAAGTGGAGGGGGCCAAGACCCTTGCCGCCTCCTGTGTCATGCCGGTGGCTGACGGGATGAAAATTTCAACCCACACCAAACGGGTGCGCGAGGCGCGGCGGACGGTGGTGGAGTTGTTGTTATCCGAGCACAACGGCGATTGCCAGGTGTGCGACCGAAACAACGATTGTGAACTTCAGGCTCTGGCCCATGAGCTCGACATCAAGTCGATCCGGTTCGAAGGCGTGAAAACTGCCACGGGTCTGGATACGAGTACGCCGGGTGTGGTTCGTGACAACGGCAAGTGCATCAAGTGCCGGAGGTGCGTGGCTGTGTGTGGGCAGATCCAGTCCGTGGGGGCGCTGTTCCCGCAGTTCCGCGGCTTTAAAACCGTGATCGGGCCGGCGTTCGGAGGGGATCTCGACAAGGTGGCCTGTGTCCAGTGCGGACAGTGCGCGGCGGTGTGTCCCGTGGGGGCCATCACCGAAAAAAGCCATATCAATGAGGTGTGGAAGGCGCTGGACGACAAATCCAAGACCGTGGTGGTTCAGGTGGCGCCAGCGGTGCGCGCCTCACTCGGGGAATGTTTCGGGATGGAGCCGGGAACCCTGGTGACGGGTAAAATGGTGGCGGCGTTGCGAAGACTCGGTTTTTCGGCGGTGTTTGACACCAATTTCACCGCCGACCTGACCATCATCGAGGAAGGGCATGAGCTGTTGCACCGCCTGACCTTGGCGGTCAAGGACAAGAAGCCCGTGGCTTTGCCGCAATTCACCAGTTGCTCGCCCGGCTGGATCCGCTACATGGAGTATTTCTATCCGGAGATGTTGCCGTACCTGTCGACCTGCAAGTCGCCCCAGCAGATGTTCGGGGCGCTGGCCAAGACCTATTGGGCCGGAAAAGTCGGGAAGAAGGCGTCGGATATCGTCGTGGTTTCGGTGATGCCCTGCCACGCCAAGAAGTCCGAATCAGAACGTCCGGAGATGAACGACAGCGGCGAGCGGGATGTGGATGTGGCGCTGACCACCCGCGAGCTGGGCCGGATGATCAAGCAGGCGGGAATTGATTTTAACGCGCTTCCGGAAGAGGGCATGGATTCCCTGATGGGCGCCTCGACGGGTGCGGCGGATATTTTCGCCAACAGCGGCGGCGTGATGGAAGCGGCGCTTCGGACGGTGTGGGAGGTGGTTACCGGCCGGGAGCTTCCGTTCCTCAACCTTCATGTTCCGCCCCTGATGGGATTGAATGGAATCAAACAGGCGGAAGCTACGATCACCGGCACGCTACCGGCGTGGTCCTTTCTGGAAGGAGTCACGGTTAAGGTGGCGGTGGCGTCCAGTCTCAGCAATGCCAAGGCCCTGGTGGACAAAATCAAGGCGGGTGAGGTGTCGTACCACTTTGTGGAAATCATGACGTGCCCCGGCGGGTGTATCGGCGGGGGCGGCCAGCCTCGCAAGACGACCAACGAAATCCGGCAGAAGCGGATTAACGCCATCTATCGTGAGGATGAGGGAAAGAAACTTCGAAAATCGCACGAGAACCCCGAGGTTCTCAAGATTTATGCGGAGTTTCTGGGCGAGCCTTTGGGCAAGGTCTCGCATCATCTTCTTCACACGGAATATGGTGCGCGACAACGGGTCTAATCCTCGGAGGCCTCGGAGAGGCCTCCCTACCCTACCTTTTTCTACAACAAAAATGTTAAAATTTTAACGTTAAACATTTGACAGGCATTGGCGAAATGGTGTAAACGTTCCTCCTTTTTGGAAGAAGACTCTGTATGGAACCTGACGCGATAACCAGTTTGAAGATTCCGGGGTCGGTGGTTCGGCGGTTGCCGAGGTACCTGACCCAGGCCCAGCATTTGCGTCAGGAAGGGGTAGAGTGGGTGTCGTCGCTGTCCCTGGCCGAGACATTGGGGCTGACGAGCTCGACGGTGCGGCAGGATCTTTCGCACATTGATTTTCAAGGGGTGTCCAAGCGCGGGTATTCGACGGCCGGGCTGGAAGGGGCTCTGGCCCGGACTCTGGGGGTTGACCATGATATCACCTGCGTCCTGGTTGGCGCCGGGAATCTGGGGCGGGCTCTGGCGCTTCATGACGAATTCGGACGGCAGGGGTTCAAAATCGTGGGCGTGTTTGACAGCGCTCCGGCTGTTGTCGGGAAAAAAGTCGGGCGGTTCACGGTTCAGGGGATGACGGAGCTGGCGGGCGTGGTACGGGAGCAGAAGGTGGAGATCGGCATTATCTCGGTTCCGCACGAGGCGGCGCAACCGGTGGCCGATCAGTTGATCACGGCGGGAGTGCGCGGGTTGTTGAACTTGACCACGGCGCATCTTCTGGTTCCGGCGGAAGCATCGGTGGTGGATGCCCGTGTTCTGGCCAGTCTCCGGGAACTGGCCTATGGAGTGAAGCGCCGGTAGGAAAAAGATAAAAAGGGTTCAGGATTTTATTGCTTTAGAAAGGAATCATGATGAGTAATCCAATGGAGCAGTTGATGAAACGGCGCGAGACTGCCGAAAAGCGGCTTCGCCGGGAGAAGTTTAACTCCAAGGTCCGCATCACGGTGGGCTCTGCCACCTGTGAGAATGCCGCCGGGGCGCCGGATGTCTTCAAGCGGGTTGAGGAATTGATCAAGCGGCACGGCTTGAAAGATGTCACCCTGAGCCGCGTGGGCTGCACCGGTCGGTGCGATATGGAGCCGGTGGTGACGGTTTTCAGCCAGCGAACCACCCCGGTGAAATATATCGCCATGACGCCTGACAAGGTGGAGAAGGTGTTCGACTCGCATGTTCTGAAGGCGATCCCGGTCAAGGACATGGCGATGCCCAATGAGGGCGTACAGGATACGGATTTCACCGAGGAGAAACTTTGGGCGGACGCGCGGCTTACCGACCGGTTCTCGTCCGTCTTCGGGGATGTTCACTTTTTCGGCAAGCAGATGCGCATGACGCTGCGCAACTGCGGCGTGATTGATCCCGAGGACATGGATGAATACCTCATGGTTCGCGGCTACCAGGCGGCGGTGAAGGTCCTTACCGAGATGACGCCCAACGATGTGGTCAATACCGTCACCAAGTCCGGCCTGCGCGGTCGCGGCGGCGGCGGGTTTTCCACGGGGGTGAAATGGAATTTTG
Organism: uncultured bacterium; assembly: GCA_903934155.1. Lineage (GTDB taxonomy): Bacteria > Verrucomicrobiota > Kiritimatiellia > CAIKKV01 > CAITUY01 > JAABPW01. The sequence goes on from CAIZMS010000173.1 coordinate 5,369, forward strand.
CCCTCGCCCAGAAGAATGAGGAGAAGTACATCGTCTGCAATGCCGATGAAGGTGATCCCGGTGCCTTCATGGATCGCAGCACCATCGAGGGTGATCCCCACACCGTGATTGAGGGCATGATCATCGGCGGCTATGCGATTGGCGCCCGGGTGGGTTATGTGTACATCCGGGCCGAGTATCCCCTGGCCATCAAGCGGCTGGAGATCGCCATTGCGGCGGCCCGGCAGGCGGGGTTCCTCGGGACGAAAATTTTCGGGACGGAATGGGATTTTGACATCGAGATCCGGCTCGGGGCCGGTGCGTTTGTGTGCGGTGAGGAAACCGCCCTGATCCGGTCGATCGAGGGGGAGCGCGGCATGCCGCGGCCCCGTCCGCCGTATCCCGCCGCGTCGGGGTTGTGGGGCAAGCCCACGGTGATCAACAATGTTGAGACCTTTGCCAATATTCCCGTGGTGATCCTGGACGGTCCCGAATGGTTTTCGTCCATCGGCACGGCCAAGAGCAAGGGGACCAAGGTTTTCGCCCTGGCCGGGAAAGTTTGCAATACCGGCCTGGTGGAAGTGCCCATGGGCACGACGCTGCGCGAAGTGGTGTACGGGGTCGGCGGCGGGATCCGCGATGGTAAGAAATTCAAGGCGGTCCAGACGGGCGGCCCGGCGGGCGGTTGCCTGCCCGAGTCCTACCTCGACACCCCGGTGGACTATGAGTCATTGACGGCCGCGGGTTCGATGATGGGCAGCGGGGGCATGATCGTGATCGACGAGGATTCCTGCATGGTGGACGTGGCCCGGTTTTTCCTGGATTTCACCCAGGACGAGTCCTGCGGCAAGTGTACCCCGTGCCGGGAGGGCACCAAGCGCATGCTGGAAATCCTGCAGCGCATCACCTCGGGGCGTGGGGTTGAAGGCGATATCGAGAAGTTGCTGCGTCTGGGCG